>CANJEY010000347.1 GCA_947472615.1 Beijerinckiaceae bacterium | reverse complement strand
CGCGGCAGGAACGCCACGGCGCCGTCGAGATCGACCGTGAAGCCGCCCTTGACCTGATTGAAGATGACGCCTTCGACCTTCTCGTTCTTCTCGAAAGCCTTTTCGAGCTTGACCCAGCTCTCCTCACGGCGCGCCTTGTCGCGCGAGATGACGGCCTCGCCGAGCGCATTCTCGACGCGCTCCAGATAGACCTCGACCTCGTCGCCGACCTTCAGAACCTGATCCCGGCCCGGGCCGGTGAATTCCTTCAGCGCCACGCGTCCCTCGGTCTTCAGACCGATGTCGATGACGGCGACGTCCTTTTCGATCGCGACCACGATGCCTTTGACGACCGAACCTTCGAAAGCTTCATTGTCGCCGTAGCTTTCTTCCAGCAATGCGGCGAAATCCTCGCGCGACGGCGCAAGGCTGTTGGCGGAAACGGACATATGTTCTCCTGAAATGCCTGAGGTCAGGCGGCGCCGGCGGTTGGTGTTAAGGGACGTTTCCGGGCGCCGGGGCTCATCGACGTTGCGATGGAGCGTCCGCCAAAGGCGGCCGGCGCGGAGCCGGTGCATGAAAACGCGCGCCAGCCGGAGGACCGGACAGCGCGCGCCTGTTTAGCAGCGCCCCCGGCGACTGACAAGGGCGTGTCCGGGGTGAACGCCATCCGAGGCGGCCTGGGCTTTCCGATTCTGATTGCTTCGAAATCCCGCCCGGAGGGTTCGGTCGCCAGCCACAGGGGTCTGCCCTCACACGCGGTCCATTTTGGCAATGGCGTCGGATGCGGCGCAGCGCATGATGTGGGCGGGGTAAAGTTACGGGAAGCATGCAATCCAGTCACGAGATCCCCGCTTCAGCGCCCCGGGGTCGCTGCTCCATTTCTGCCAAGTTCCGCTTGCACCCGAAAAAGCACGCAAGGGAGCGCTTCAAGCATCACCCATCGCGTGCAACGGGAAGCAATCGAGTTGATGGAAATTTGAGAGTCCACGTCGTTCCACGGTCAGCGACGACATCCGCGGTCCCGTTCGCTTGTTCCATCAACCTCCGTACTAGTCCGACTCCGTGACGTCTGCTTGTCTCGGGGGGCGTGAAACCGATACCGTCGTCCGAAATCGTCAATGTGCCGGTTTCCGCAAGGTGCGACAGCGCCACACGTATGGTTCCCGCCATCGCTGGAAACGCATGCAGATAGGCATTCGAAACGATTTCGGTGACGACGATGCCAAGAGCCGTGACTGTGTCCAGATCCAGCGTCATCGGGTCCGTGGAGCAAACCAGCGTTACATCAAACGCACGCTTCTCCTGAAAGTCTTCGAGACTGAGGCAAAGCGATTTGAGATAGGCGCCGAAATCGATTGATTGCACGAGGCCATGGCCGAGGAGATGATCGTAGATCTTCGCCAGTGTCATGACCCGCCGTGCGATCGCGCGCATACCTTCTTTGTCTTCGGCATTGGACAATTCAATCTGGTTAACCAGCATGCCATAGACAAGTTGAAGATTGTTGCGCACCCGATGTTGCAACTCAGCCGCCAATACAGATCTTTCCTCCGACAGGAGTCGCATCTGGTCGAGCGCGGATTGAAGGGACATGCTACGTTCGGTTGCGCCGGCAACTTCGGCTATGACATTAGCGAACTCCCTCATAAAATTTATGTCATGCCGATCAAATTTACGTGGGACCTTACAGTCAGCCTCAAGTACGCCGAATGAGCCGTTCGCACCCTTGATCAAAACATCCACTGTGGAAACAATTCCATGGTCTGCATAAAAGGCAGGCGCGCAATAGCTATTCTTGTTTCGAATATCTTTTAGAATGATGGGTTCGCCCGTGACGAACGCACGGCCCTGCGTCGATGTCGAATCTGCCTTCGATATAACGTGGCCAACTATGTTTGCGCGCCATCCATATCCCGCCACCACATGCAGATCGTTTTGTTCAGACCGGTAGCGACATATCTTGGCGAATGGAACGTCGAGACTTTCCGCACATATCCGGGCCGCCTCTGCAAGAATTTTTGCCAAATCCGTTTCGATGGATGCGAAGCTGCCGAATTGGGCGATTGCAGCTTGTTGACGCAGCAGTCTCTCGACCGTGCGGGCGGGGCTCACGCCATTTGCCAGATATCACGGGAATAATTCTGAAGGAGGCGCATGCCGTTCGGAAGCGGGGTCTCGAACGGTTCGCTGCGTTTGATATGACGAATGACTTCGAGGGCGTGGCAAAGGTCAGACAATCCGCATGGTTTCTGGATGTAAGCGTCGCCATCAACCTTCGTCAGCTTTTCCTCCAGTGGATCGCCCGAAACGTACAAAATTCCCATCGTGACTTTGTCTTGAAGCAAGGGACGGATTTGAGATCCGAACTCGCCTCTCTCAAGGCGATAGTCCACGACAGCGAGATCCGGTCTATATTGATCGGCCAGGCGCACTGCTTCTGCGACGTTGCGAGCCGAACCACATACGTCATACCCTCGCGCAACCAGAAAATCCTCCAGCAGATCTGCGAGCATGACGCTGTCTTCAACGATGAGAACTTTTAGCATTGTGAGCCTTTTTGTGACGTCAATTTGATTACAAAGACGTTTTGGCTGCTGCTAAGCTTGGCGTTCAATGTGCGTAGCGAATCATCACGCTACCATTTCTTGAAGAGAAGTCGAGTTGTACTGATTCAATTCTGCTTAGACGGTCTGACGCGCCTCCAACATCCAGTTGGCAGGCTGCGCTGCCGCCTTCACCTTTTTGTTGTCGCCAGTCCATCCGGCGCTTAGTCTGTCGTCAATTAGCGAGGGAGGTCGCCTTGGGACGAAACCGCAGGACGATTGCGGCCGCAGCTCTGTTGGCTGTCGTGTGCGCCGCAGCGCCCGCCGGCGCACAGACGCCAGTTTACGACCCCGATCCCGCCATGGAGGCGGCGGCGACGCGCGAAGGCCGCGTCGTGCTCTACACCACATGGATCGTCGATCAGCTCGCCCGCCCGATGATCACGGCGTTCGAGAAGCGTTTTCCGAAGATCAAGGTGGACTTCGTACGCGGCGACAGCAGCCAGAACCTGATGAAGATGGTGACGGAGAAGAAAGCCGGTGCGCCGCAGTCTGACGTCTGGAGCCTCAGCGCCGGCTTCGACGAGCTCTACAAGGTCGACGGCGTGCAACCGGTCGATCTGCCGAGCACGCACGATCTGCCGCCTCAATACAAGGACGCGCGCGGCCGCTGGTTCGCCACCTACATCGTGGTGCACGTGCCGTCGTACAACACCAGCATGATCGCCGCGAAGGATCTGCCGCGCACATACGAAGATCTGCTCGATCCGCGCTGGAAGGGAAAGCTGGTGTGGAAGCGCGGCGACGTGACCGGCTCGTCCGGCTTCCTCGCCAACATTCTCACCTCGTTCGGCGACGAGAAGGGCAAGGCCTATCTGCGCGAACTCGCGAAGCAGAACATCATTGGCTACGAGGGCAGCGTGCGGGCGCTGCTCGATAACGTGGTGTCGGGCGAATACGGCTTCGCGCTGACGACGGTGAACTTCCACGCCGCCATCAGCGCCGCGCAGGGCGCGCCGGTGAAATGGTTTCCGATCGAGCCGGTGGCGGTCAGCATGACGTCGGGGGGCGTCACCAAGGGTGGCCCGCACCCGAACGCCGCGCGCCTGTTCCTCGATTTCGTCATGTCAAAGGCCGGCCAGACTGTGATCCGCGACGTCGGCTATCTGCCGGTGCGCCCGGATATGCCGGCGCTCTATCCCGAACTGAAACCTGAGCAGGGCGGCTTCAGGGCGAACTTCATCCGCCCCGATCAGGTGGACGAAAATTATGCGAAGTGGCAGGCGCTGGAGAAGGAAATTTTCCGGTAAGGCAAATCCCGCAGCGCTAACTTTCCGAGCACAGCTTCGGCGCCGTGAGGCATGGCTCACATTGTGCGCGGCGCGACCTTGACGTGGCTTAACCCAGCGACTGCAAGCGAAAGACCGAGAAAGCGCTGTCGCCAAGGCTTGGCGTTCCAACAAGATGAGCTGCAGCCACACTTACAATCGCCTTAATTCGATTGATCCAACGCAAGGAAAATTGCCCAAGCCTGAGGCATTCCTTCTCAGTCTGATGGATCCGCAAATGGCGACAACACCTTACCCTGCATCAGCTGACTCGTTCGCATCCCGCGATTGATCGCGAAGGCGGATGCATGGGCATTTCGGTCGCGTCTCGGCCTCGGGCGCTGCGATAACATTAAGCGCGCTTCCCCCAGCCACATCTGTCTAGACCCTTCGCATCAATCTGCGGATTGGGCGGAACGAGCAGTCGAGTCCACGTCAAGGCGTTCAACAAATGCCCAGCCTTATCGTCATTGCGAACACCTACTATCTTTCTAGCAACGGGCAGACGGGCCCCGCGCTGAAGTTTCAGGGCAGCCCCGTCGTCGTTGGTCAGTTCAGTCCGTGGTGGACGCCCATCGGATCGATGATGACCGCGAGCGGCTATGAAGTCGCGTGGAAATACTCACAAAGCGATCTCTATGGAATCTGGCAACTCGACAGCACCGGCGAATACACCTCCTACGACATCTTTGCGGGCGACGATTGTCATCTGCAGGTTCGCGAGACCGGCTTTCAGCAGGACATCAATGGCGATGGCCAGATTGGTCCCATCACGAGCGTGATCGAGTTGTATGGCGCGACGAGCCTGACCGCTGTCGCCGACGAGTATTTTCTTTATGACACCAATAAGGCCGGCCCAGCGCTTAAATACAAGGGCGCCGATATCGTGGTGGGTCAGTTCGCGCGACTTGGCAATTGATCGGCGCTGAGAAGTCGACTGCCGGCTACGATGTCGCGTGGAAGCATCTCGGCAGCGATCTGTATTCGATCTGGGCCACGGACCTCATGAATCCCCTCATTTTCCGTTGGACTCATAATGGCCTGATTTGATGGACAAATGACGCGGATTGATGATTTCAACCCGATGAAGCGTCGCCATGAACCCTCCGGTCAAGCGCGTTGAGTTTGTT
>CANJEY010000346.1 GCA_947472615.1 Beijerinckiaceae bacterium | reverse complement strand
GGGCCGGGTGATGCGTACCCTCGACGAGAAGGCGTCCGCCAACAATGTGCGGATTTCGCAGAACTACGCGCGGCGCTGGAAGCGTTATGCGACCGACCTGAAGGCGATCGGGTAGGCGCGTCGCGCCGACCTTTCGCAAATTTCGCACTCTGAAGCGCCGGTCCGCCGAGTGCTGCCGGTAGGCTGCGACGGGGCCCGGGTCGGCAATGCGCGCAGACTTGAGTATTCGGCGCACGAAATCTTGAATTCAAATGGTCGAGCCGCCGTAATCGAGCCGCCATTTCGCCTGAATTGCATTTGTTCCATTGAGAGGAAAATTTGTTTTGAACGTAACAAGCATGGCTATAGGCTGATAATCCGTTGCATTTTGGCGACAATAGCTTGGAATGACGCCCGGAGGCGATGATTGGGCGTTGGCTGACGGATCAAATTGGCTCATACGCGGCTTGTCGGGGGGCAGTCAGTCAAAGGATACGCGCATGCTCTCCAGGATCATTCTCTCGACCGCGCTTGCGGCCGCCGCGACGTCGGCGTTCGCGGCCGACCTTCCGTCCCGCTCGGCCGCTCCCGCACCGTCCTATATCGCCGCCGCTCCGGTGTTCTCGTGGACCGGCTTCTACGTCGGCGTGAACGCCGGCGGCGCCTTCAACGGCGGCCGCGACAACAACTACGGCACGACCGGCTTCCCGGTGGGCACCAACGGCAATCCGGCGGTCATCTTCGGCAATACCGGCGTTGGCAACAACGGCTCGTTCACCGGCGGCGCGCAGGTCGGCTACAACTGGCAGATGAACCAGTTCGTGTTCGGCGTCGAAGCCGACATTCAGGGCATCGCCCGCAATGGCGGTGGCGGTTCGTCCGCGACGGCTCCGGTGGCGGGTCTGGCCGGCGTCGCGCCTTACGCGATCGCCAGCAACGGCGCGAACATCGGCAATTACTTCGGCACCGTGCGCGGCCGCCTCGGCTTCGCGTATGATCGCGCCCTGTTCTATGTGACCGGCGGTCTCGCCTATGGCGACACGCGCGGCGGCGGCACGATCAACTACTACAACGCCTTCAACGCGACCGGCACGCCGACCGCGACCTATACCAGCAACGGCTCGGGCACCCGCACCGGCTACGCGCTGGGCGCCGGCATGGAATACGCCGTCACCAACAACTGGACCGTGCGCGGCGAATACATGTACGTCGACCTCGGCCGTCGCAACAACACGTTCTCGTCGCCGACGCTGCCCACGACTTCGATCTCGGGCGGCAACGCGAGCCGCGGACTGCAGATCGTCCGCGTCGGCCTGAACTACAAGTTCTGATCGACCCAAACCCAACGACATGCCGGCGGCGCGAGCCGCCGGCGTTTTTGTATGCGCTGACGTTCTTCGCCTTGCGCCTCCCCATGAAACCCGGCAGATTGCGAAACATCGTGGCCGTCTGATCGCTGTCCGTAGAGACACGGCAGGCACAGGGGAGGCCGATATGCAGCGCATGTCTCTCATCATCGCGGGTTTTTCGGCGGCCTTCGCAACCGCGGCGTCGGCGCAGGAAAGCTGGCCCGAGGGCAAGGGCAAGGACGTCGTGTCGACGCTCTGCACTTCCTGTCACGAGGGGCGGCGGTTCACGGCCGGCGGCGGCTATACGCCCGAAGGCTGGCAGACCGTGCTCGACATGATGAAGAACATCGGCGCGCCGATCCCGCCCGACCGTTTCGACGACATCAAGCAATATCTCGTCGCCAACTGGCCCGAGAAGCCGAAGCCCGCCGCCGTGGTGATTCCCGGCCCGGTGCAGGTGGAGTTCAAGAGTTGGCCCGTGCCGACGCCGGGCTCGCGCCCGCACGATCCGCTGGCGACGCCCGACGGGGCGATCTGGTGGACCGGACAATCCGCCAACACGCTCGGCCGCGTCGACCCGAAAACCGGCGCGATGAAGGAATATCCGCTCAAATCGCCACTTGCCGGCCCGCATGGCCTCATCGACGACAATGCGGGGAACATCTGGTACGCGGGCAATTGGGGTGGCCACGTTGGCAAGCTTGATCCGAAGACCGGCGACGTCGTCGAGTACAAGATGCCCGATCCGAAAGCGCGCGATCCGCATACGCCGCTGTTCGACAAGGGTGAAAAGAACCTCTGGTTCACCCTGCAGCAGGCCAACATGGTCGGCCGCATGGAGATGGCGACGGGCGAGGTCAAGCTCGTCACCATGCCGCGTCCGCGCTCGCAGCCTTACGGCATGGTGTTCGATTCGAAAGGCACAGTCTGGTTCGAGCAGTTCGGCGGTCCGCGTCTGGCGAGCCTCGATCCGGTTACGCTGAAGCTCACCGAATTCCAGCTTCCGAACGAAGGCACGCGGCCGCGCCGTCTGGCGATCACCTCCGACGACGTGCTCTGGTACACGGATTATTCGCGCGGTTATCTGGGTTCGTTCGATCCCAATACCGGCAAGGCCAAGGAATGGCCCTCGCCGAGCGGCCCGAAGACGTTCCCGTACGGCATCACGGTGCTGAAGGACATCGTCTGGTACGTGGAGGGCGGCTCGAAACCAAACCTGCTGGTGCGCTTCGACCCGAAGACCGAGAAATTCCAGAGCTGGGCGATTCCGACCGGCGGCGGCGTCGTGCGCAACATGATGCCGACCACGGACGGCACGGGACTGGTGCTCGCCGAGAGCGGCGTCAACCGTGTGGGGCTGGTGACGATCAAGGAGTAGGGCGGGGGCTCACCCCGCTAGCCCTCAGCCCTTGCATCGTGTAGAAGCCCGCCAGATATAGCGGCTGGGCGTGTTCCGGCCCTTTCTCCTTATTTGCGGAAGTCCCGATGCAAACGGTTCTGGTCGTCATCCACCTGATGGTCGTGGTCGCGCTGGTCGCGGTCGTGCTTTTGCAGCGCTCCGAGGGCGGGGCGCTCGGCATCGGCGGCGGCGGCGGTTTCATGACCGGGCGCGGACAGGCCAATGCGCTGACCAAGGCGACCGCCATTCTGGCGACGATCTTCTTCATCACCAGCCTGACGCTGACGATTCTGGCGAACCTGCAGCGCACGCCAACCTCGATCTTCAACGGCGCGGCTCCGACCGAGCCGGGTCAGGCCCCGACCATTCCGGGCGCGCCGGCGGGCGGCAATCTGTTCGACCAGTTGAAGAAACTCGAGGAACAGCGCCAGCAGACGCCGCCCTCGGCGCCGCTGCCGCCAGCGGCGCCCGCACCGGCCAACCCATAGGCCGCATGATCTTCCAAGGGCCGGTTCGCCGGCCCTTTTCGTTTGGGGCGGCCCGTCGTCCCGTGAAGCCTGTGAATTGAATCGGCCGGAGCGCTTTTTTCTCCCCGAATCGATTCCGAAGGGATAAGTCTGGACCCCCATGGCGCGGTACATTTTCATCACCGGCGGCGTGGTGTCATCGCTCGGCAAGGGGCTTGCGTCTGCGGCCCTCGGAGCACTTCTGCAAGCACGTGGATATACGGTCCGCCTGCGCAAGCTCGATCCCTATCTGAACGTCGATCCGGGCACCATGAGCCCGACCCAGCACGGCGAGGTCTTCGTCACCGACGACGGGGCCGAAACCGATCTCGACCTCGGACATTACGAGCGCTTCACCGGCACGCCGGCGACGAAACGCGACAACGTCACCACCGGCCGCATCTATCAGGACATTATCGCCAAGGAACGTCGCGGCGATTACCTCGGCGGGACTGTGCAGGTGATCCCGCACGTCACCAACGCCATCAAGGAGTTCGTCCTCGACGGCAATGACGACGTGGATTTTGTGCTGGTCGAGATCGGCGGCACGGTGGGCGACATCGAGGGCCTGCCGTTTTTCGAGGCGATTCGCCAGCTCGGCAACGATCTGCCGCGCGGCCACGCTGTCTATGTGCACCTGACGCTGCTGCCCTACATTCCGACCGCCGGCGAGCTGAAGACCAAACCGACGCAGCATTCGGTGAAGGAGCTGCGCTCCATCGGCATCCAGCCGCATATCCTGCTCTGCCGCACCGACCGCGAAATTCCGCGCGACGAACGCCGCAAGCTCGGCCTGTTTTGCAACGTGCGCGAGAGCGCCGTGATTGAGGCGCGCGACGTGGGCTCGATCTACGACGTGCCGCGCGGTTATCACGAGGCGGGCCTCGATCGCGAGGTTCTGGCGGCCTTCGGCATCGAGCCGGCCCCCAAGCCCGACATGAGCCGCTGGAACGCGGTTTCGCACCGCGTCCACAATCCCGAGGGCGAGGTCACCATCGCGGTGGTGGGCAAGTACACGGGCTTGAAGGACGCGTACAAATCGCTGATCGAGGCGCTCAACCACGGCGGCATGGCGAACCGTGTGAAGGTCAATCTGGACTGGATCGAGAGCGAGATCTTCGAGGGCGGCGATCCGGCCCCCCATCTGGAACATGTTCATGGCATTCTGGTGCCGGGCGGCTTCGGCCAGCGCGGCGCGGAAGGCAAGATACTGGCGGCCCGCTTCGCGCGCGAGCGCAAGGTGCCGTATTTCGGCATCTGCTTCGGCATGCAGATGGCGGTGATCGAGGCGGCGCGTTCGCTCGCCGGCATCGCGCAGGCGAATTCGACCGAGTTCGGCCCGACGCCCGAGCCCATCGTCGGGCTGATGACCGAATGGATGCGCGGCAATGAACTCGAAATCCGCCGCGAGGGCGGCGATCTCGGCGGCACGATGCGGCTGGGCGCGTTCCGGGCGGCGCTGCGCAAGGGCTCGAAGATCGCCGAGATCTATGGCGCGACCGAAATCTTCGAACGCCACCGCCATCGCTACGAGGTCAACACCGCCTACAAGGAGCGGCTGGAAGAAAAAGGCCTCTGTTTCGCCGGCATGTCGCCCGATGGCCTGCTGCCCGAGACCGTGGAGTTCGAGGACCATCCGTGGTTCATCGGCGTGCAATATCACCCTGAACTGAAGTCACGGCCTTTCGAGCCGCACCCGCTCTTCGCGAGCTTCATTGCGGCGGCGGTGGAGCAGGGGCGGTTGGTTTAGGCTGCCCTG
>CANJEY010000345.1 GCA_947472615.1 Beijerinckiaceae bacterium | reverse complement strand
GTCGCGGTGAACTGCAAGCCGGCGGCCGCCACGGCCGACAACAGAAATTTGGTCCAAGGGCTCAAGGTCGCCTCCCGAAATTGGTTGGGCAGACCCTAGCGATTGCGCGCGTCCGGCACAATCCACCGGACGCGAACCCGTGACACGTGGGCTTGCTTGCCATAGTCTTTTCCCGACAACAGGGCGTAGACATCGTGGCGACTTCCATCAACGACATCAGGCTCGACGGGCGCGTGGCGCTCGTCACCGGCGCGGCGCGCGGCATGGGGCGCGTCATGGCGCAGACATTGGCGAAGGCAGGCGCGGACGTGCTCTTCGCCGATCTCGACGGCGATGTAGCCGCCGCTGCCGCGGCCGAAGTCGCGGGTCTGCCGGGCGCGGGCCGCACCACGGGCGTCGCGTGCGATATCACGAAGCTGGAAGACTGCCGCCGCGCCGTCGAAGCGGCGGTCACGGCCTTCGGCCATCTGAACATTCTGGTGAACAACGCCGGCAAGGGACCGACTCATGTCGAGAACGCGCCGCAGACGAAGTCGCTGAAGTTCTGGGAGGCCGATCCGGACGCCTGGCGGCTGGTCATCACCACCAACGTCACCGGCACCTATTTCATGTCGCATGCGGCCGCGCCGCATCTGCTGCGCGCCGGATGGGGCCGCATCGTCAACGTCACCACCAGCCTGCCGACCATGCAGCGCAAGGCGAATTCGCCCTATGGAGTCAGCAAGGTCGCCATCGAGGCCGAGACGCTGATCTGGGCGCAGGATACCGCCGGCACGGGCGTCACGGTCAATTCGCTGATCCCCGGCGGCGCAGTCGACACCGATTTCGTCAGCGCCCCGACCCGCGCCGACATGAAGAAGACCGGCCGCAAGATCCTGCAGCCCGAGGTAATGATCGCTCCGATCCTGTGGCTCGCCTCGACCCTGTCGGATGGCGTCACCGGCGCCCGCTACGTCGGCAAGAACTGGAACGAAGCCCTGCCGCCGGGTGAGGCCGCCGCCGGGGCGCTCGAAGCCCCTGTCCTGCGCCCGCCGCCGCCCGGCGCACGCTGATCGGGCAATGCAAAATGCCGCAGGCCTATTGCGGCGCTATTTAGTAATGAAGTATAACAATTTATCGGTCCCGAGCGGGCCGTCGCCCTTCGCCGGGCGGCAAACCGCCTGGGCCGAACCGCACCATCCATCGGGCGGCGAAGCGCAGCTTTGAGGCTTGTGCGCCGTCGTGGTTTTGGGCAGGGTCGGGTCGACAGGGCGCAGGCGAAATCGCCGGCGGAGGGAGGCGGAAGCCGGTGCTGACAATCCTTTTCGACGGCGTCGCCTATGGCATGCTGCTGTTCGTTCTGGCCGTTGGACTCTGCGTCACGCTGGGCCTGATGAACTTCATCAATCTGGCGCATGGCGCGTTCGCAATGGCGGGCGGCTATCTGACCGTCGTGCTGCTGAACAAGTTCGGCGTGTCGTTCTACCTCTGCCTGCCTGCCGCCTTCGTGTTCTGCGCCATCCTCGGCGCCGTGCTAGAACGCACGCTCTACGTCCGGCTCTACGACAAGAGCCATCTGGATCAGGTGCTGTTCTCGATCGCGATCATCTTCATGTCGATCGCCACCGTCGATTACTTCATGGGCGCGAGCCAGCAGATCGTGAACCTGCCGCCGAGCCTTCAGGGACGGCTTGAGTTTCTGGGCGCCAGCGTCGGCGTTTACAGATTGTTTGTGATCATCATCTGCGGCCTGATGACGATCGCGCTGCAATACGCCCTCGCCCGCACGCGCTTCGGCAGTCGCCTGCGCGCCGCCGTCGATGACGGCCGCGTGGCGCGCGGCATGGGCATCGACGTGACGAAGATATTCGCCATCACGTTCGCTGTGGGGTCCGGCCTCGCGGGGCTGGGGGGCGCGCTCGGCACCGGCATCCTCAGCCTCTATCCGACGTTTCCGCTGAAATACATGATCCTGTTCCTGATCGTGATTTCGGTCGGCGGCACGACGACGATCACCGGACCTTTCTTCGCCTCGATCCTGCTCGGCGTCGCGGACGTCACCGGCAAGTATTTCCTGCCCTCGTTCGGCGGCTTCTTCATTTACACGATCATGGTGGCGGTGCTGATCCTGCGACCGCAGGGCCTGTTCGTGCGCGGAGCCTCGCGATGAGCGCCGTCGACGTGAAGGCCCCGGCGAACGGCGCGACGGCGCGTTTGTCGCTGCTCGCGGGCGCACGCTGGCGCTGGTACGAGATCGCATTCTGGATCGTGGTGCCGAGTCTGTATTTTCTTGCGCCGACGAAGCTGACGCTGCTCAGCGAGATCCTGATCCTCGGCCTGCTGGCTCTGTCGATCGACCTCGTGCTCGGCTTCGCCGGAATCGTGACGCTCGGACAGGGCGGCTTCTTCGGCCTCGGGGCCTATGCGGCCGCCCTGATGGCCAAATGGGGCGCTGGAACCGCGCCACTTAGCGATCCGCTGCTTGGCCTCGCGGTCGCAGCCGGGGTCGCAGGAATCGCCGGCTTCCTGACCAGTTTTCTGGTGCTGCGCGGCTCCGATCTGACGCGCCTGATGGTGACGCTCGGTCTCGCGCTAATTGTCGATGAAACCGCCAACAAGATGAAATGGCTCACCGGCGGCTCGGACGGATTGCAGGGCGTGTTGCCCGCGCCGGTGCTGGGCGTATGGGACTTCGACCTCTACGGACGGGTGGCGTTCTGCTACGCGCTCGCGGTGCTGTTCGTGCTGTTCCTCGTCGCGCGGCAGATCACCAAATCGCCGTTCGGGCTTTCGCTGCAGGCGATCAAGGGCAATCCGCTCCGCGCCCGTACGATCGGCATGCCGGTCAACGCGCGGCTGGTGGCGATCTACACGATCGGGGCGATGTTCGCGGGCGTCGCCGGCGGCCTGCTGGCGCAGACGACGCAATTCGCCTCGCCTGACATGGTGGCGTTCCATCGCTCGGCCGACGCGCTGTTGATCCTGATCTTTGGCGGCGCGGGCTATCTGTACGGCGGGTTGATCGGCGCCGGGGTGTTCCGCGTCATGCAAGACATTCTCTCCAACATCACGCCGCAATACTGGCAATTCTGGCTTGGCCTCGTGCTGCTGATGCTGGTGCTGTTCGTGCGCGGCGGCATTCTCGGACTGCTGCGCGCCACGCGCGACCGGTTCTTCCCGCCCTCATCCGACAAGGCCGCCCCATGACGGTCGTTCTCGAAACCCGCAACCTGTGCAAGTCGTTCGGCGGCATCACCGCAACCGACAACGTCACCTTCAAGCTCGAAGCCGGCGCGCGCCATGCGCTGATCGGCCCGAACGGCGCGGGCAAGACCACGTTCGTCAATCAATTGTCGGGCGTGCTAAGCCCAACGTCAGGCACGATCATCCTGAACGGTCAGGACATCACCAACTGGAGCGTGCGCCGCCGCGCAACGTCGGGGCTGGCGCGCACCTTCCAGATCAATCAGCTCTTCGCCGACTTCACGCCGTTGCAGACGATCCTGCTGGCGATCACCGAACGCGAGAACGCCGGATCGCAATGGTGGCGCACCTCGGGCGCGCGCAGCGATTTCGTCGACGAAAGCGTGACGTTGCTGACCAGCCTCGGCCTCGCAGATGTGATGCAGCAGCGCGTCGGCTCGCTCGCCTACGGCCGCCAGCGTCTGCTGGAGATCGCCATCGCGGTGGCGGCGAAGCCCTCCGTGCTGCTGCTCGACGAGCCGGCCGCCGGCGTTCCCGAATCCGATCGCGACCAGATCCTAGATGTGGTGGATTCGCTGTCGGCCGACGTGGCGCTCGTGCTGATCGAGCACGATATGGACCTCGTGTTCCGCTTTGCGAAGTCGATCTCGGTGCTGGTCAACGGCGCCCTGTTCGTCGAAGGCACGCCGGCCGAAATCGCCAACGATCCGCGCGTCCGGCAGGTCTATCTCGGCGAGGAGGAGCTGCTGCATGTCTGAGCTTCTCGCCCTCGACGACGTCTCGGCCGGCTACGGCGAAGCGCTGGTGCTGAACCATGTCTCGCTCAGCCTCGACGAAGGCAAGTCGCTCGCGCTGCTGGGCCGCAATGGCACCGGCAAGACGACGCTGCTCAACACGATCGTCGGCCTGACGCGGCGACGCGGCGGAACGCTGCGCCTGTTGGGCCGCGACATCACCAACCTGCGCCCCGACCAGCGCGCCGAAGCCGGCGTCGGCTGGGTGCCGCAGGAGCGCAACATCTTCAAGTCGCTGACAGTCGATGAAAATCTCACCGCCGTGCTGCGGCCCGGCCCGTGGAACGTCGACCGCATCTACGCGATGTTTCCGCGCCTCGCCGAGCGCAAGAAGAACATGGGCAATCAATTGTCCGGCGGCGAACAGCAGATGCTCGCCATCGGCCGCGCGCTGGCGCTGAACCCACGGCTGCTCCTGCTCGACGAGCCGCTGGAAGGGCTCGCGCCGATCATCGTCGACGAGCTTCTGGCCGCGCTCGGCAAGCTGATCCGTGACGAGGGCATGTCGGCCATTCTGGTCGAGCAGAGCGCACGCAAAATTCTTCCGCTGACAGACCGCGCCATCATTCTCGAACGCGGCGCGATCGCGTATGCAGGCGACAGCAGCGCGCTCGCGGGCGATCAGACGACCCTTCACAACCTGCTCGGCGTCGCCGAGCGACCGGGCCAGAAGCCGGCCCGCGCCCACTGAGCTTCACACAGGAGACTGCCATGCTTCGCACCACACCGCCTTTCCGCGCCGATCAGGTCGGCTCGATCCTGCGGACCGCCCCGCTCAAGGAAGCCCGCGCCAAGCGCGCCGCCGGAACCATTTCGGCTGAAGAGCTCACCGCCGTCGAAGACGTCGAGATCCGCAAGATCATCGCCAAGCAGGAAGAGGTCGGCCTCGACGGCATCACCGACGGCGAATTCCGCCGCTCGTGGTGGCACTATGACTTCCTCGGCGGCCTCGATGGCGTGAAACTGGTGGAAGTTGATTCCGGCATCAAGTTCGCCGGCGTCACCACAAAGGCCGAAGCGCCGCACGTGAT
>CANJEY010000344.1 GCA_947472615.1 Beijerinckiaceae bacterium | reverse complement strand
CGGCGACAGCATGGGCGGCGGCGAGGAACGCGGCTCGTTCGGCGCATCCTCTTCGTCCTCGTCGGGCGGCAGCTTCGGCCGGACCTCGCCGATGGAGAAGCGTCCGGCGCCGGCCGGCGGCGGGCGCATGTCCGACCAGATCGACGACGACATTCCATTCTGAGCGGACTGGATTTGGCCGCCCGGCGCGCCCGTTTTGGGCCTTGGGCGATTTGGCGGGAGAAACCTGCGCCCAAAGCCCAAAAAAGTGGTCTTCGGGCGGTGAATCGGCTACCAGTCAGGCGACTTCCTGCACCTTTCGGATTCGCTGATTTTGGCCGATTCTAACAACGACAAACCGGACCTGCCCGGCGGCGACATCCGGCCGGTCTCCATCACCGACGAGATGAAGCGCAGCTATCTCGATTACGCGATGAGCGTGATCGTGAGCCGCGCGCTTCCCGACGTGCGTGACGGCCTCAAGCCGGTGCACCGGCGCATCCTCTACACAATGTACGAGAGCGGGTTCACACCCGAGAAGTCCTACGTGAAGTCGGCCCGTCCGGTCGGCGACACGATGGGTAAATACCACCCGCACGGCGACCAATCGATCTACGACGCGCTGGTACGTATGGCGCAGCCGTTCTCGATGCGGCTGCCCTTGGTCGACGGACAGGGCAATTTCGGATCCGTCGACGGCGACCCGCCGGCGGCGATGCGCTACACCGAATCGCGGTTGGCGAAGGTGGCGCTCTCGCTGCTCGAGGACATCGAACAGCAGACGGTCGACTTCCAACCCAATTACGACGGCAAGGATCAGGAACCGACGGTTCTGCCGGCGCGCTTTCCGAACCTTCTGGTCAACGGCGCTGGCGGCATCGCGGTCGGCATGGCGACCAACATTCCGCCGCACAATCTCGGCGAGGTTATCGACGCCGTGATGGCGCTGATGGAAAAGCCCGAGATCACAATCGATGAGTTGATGGAGATCGTGCCGGGACCGGACTTCCCGACCGGCGGCTCGATCCTCGGCCGTGGCGGCATCCGCGCCGCCTATAACACCGGGCGCGGCTCGGTGTTGATGCGCTCGAAGTATGAGTTCGAGGAGATCCGCAAGGATCGTCAGGCGATCATCGTCAGCGAAATTCCCTATCAGGTGAACAAGTCCAACCTTATCGAGAAGATCGCCGAACTCGTGCGCGAGAAGCGCATCGAGGGCGTCGGCGACCTGCGCGACGAATCCGATCGCGACGGCATGCGCATCGTCATCGAAATCAAGCGCGACGCCACGCCCGACGTCGTGCTGAACCAGCTCTGGCGCTACACGGCGATGCAATCCTCGTTCGGTTGCAACATGATTGCGCTGAACGGCGGCAAGCCGGAAATGCTGAACCTGAAGGACTTTCTGGTGGCGTTCCTCGACTTCCGCGAGGAAGTGGTCACACGCCGCACGAAATTCCTGCTGAACAAGGCGCGCGACAGCGCCCATGTGCAGGTCGGCCTCGCCATTGCGGTCGCCAACATCGACGAAGTGATTCATCTGATCCGTACCGCGCCCGACGCGGCGCACGCTCGCGCCTCGCTGATGGAGCGCGCATGGCCGGCGCGCGACATGGCGCCGTTGATCGCCTTGATTGCCGACCCGCATCATTCGCTGGACGCCGACGGCACCTATCGGCTGTCGGAAACGCAGGCGCGCGCCATCCTCGATCTGCGTCTGCAGCGCCTTACCGCGCTGGGCCGCGAGGAAATCGCTGAAGCTCTGAACAAGCTCGCCACCGAAATCGCCGATTATCTCGATATCCTGCGCTCGCGCGTGCGGGTGATGACGATCATTCGCGATGAACTGACGGCCATCAGGACAGCGTTTGCGACCCCGCGCCGGACCCTGATCCTCGATTATGCCTCCGACATGGAGGACGAAGACCTGATCCAGCGCGAGGACATGGTCGTCACCGTGAGCCACGCCGGTTACGTAAAGCGCGTGCCGCTCTCGACCTACCGGGCGCAGCGGCGCGGCGGCAAGGGCCGCTCCGCGATGCAGACTCGCGATGAGGATTTCGTGGCGCGCCTGTTCGTCGCCTCGACGCATCAGCCCGTGCTGTTTTTCTCGTCCAAGGGGCAGGTCTACAAGGAAAAGGTCTGGCGGTTGCCGCTTGCCGCCCCGCAGGCGCGCGGCAAGGCACTGGTCAATATACTGCCGCTGGAGCAGGACGAGCGCATCAACACGATCATGCCGCTGCCCGAAGACGAGGCGGCGTGGGAAAACCTCGACGTGATGTTCGCCACCACGCGCGGCACCGTGCGGCGCAACAAGCTGTCGGATTTCGCGCAGGTGAACCGCGCCGGCAAGATCGCCATGAAGCTCGACGACGGCGATGGCATCGTCGACGTTCAGACCTGTTCGGCGGACTCGGACGTTCTGCTCACCACCGCCAAGGGCCAGTCGATCCGCTTCGCGGTCGACGACGTGCGCGTGTTCAAGGGCCGAGATTCAGTCGGCGTGCGCGGCATTTCGCTGGCCGAGGGTGACCACATCATCTCCATGGCGATCCTGCGCCACAGTGACGCCACCGGCGACGAGCGCGCCGCCTATCTGAAGATGCGTCGCGCCGTGATGGGCGAATCCGGCGTGGAGGAAACCGTCGAGGAGACGCCGGAGGACGCCGGCGAATCGGCTTCGTCGAACGAGAGCCTGAGCAGCGAGCGTTACGCCGCTTTGTCGGCTGCCGAGCAGATCATCCTGACGGTTTCCGAAAACGGCTACGGCAAGCGCACGTCGTCCTACGAGTACCGGATCACCGGACGCGGCGGCAAAGGCATTGTGGCGATGGCGGTCAACGCCCGCAATGGCAATCTGGTCGCGTCGTTCCCGGTTGAGGACAGCGACGAGATCATGCTGGTCACCGACGGCGGCCAGCTCATCCGTTGCCCGGTCGAGGGAATCCGCACGGCGGGCCGCTCGACGCAGGGCGTCATCATCTTCAAGACCGCAAGCGGCGAACGCGTGATGTCGGTCGAGCGGATCAGCGAAGACGAAAGCCGCGAAAGCGGCGAGGATGAAACGGCGGCGGGCTGAAGCTCGTCAGCGTATGATCATGATGAGGCCGACGCCGACGGCCCCGCAGATCGCCAATCCTGCCAGCAGGCCAAACAGGAAGGGCATATTGCCCCTTTCTGTCAGACGCCCCAGGAAACCGCTTCTGCCCTGCAGCTTGCGGCGGCGTTCGCCGTGGCGGCGCTGAGTCTTGCGCATATCGTCGATCGGTACGCCGACGCCGATTTCAATTTTTCTTTTGGGTTCAAAAGGATCTGTCATCTCATCAAATCGCAATATTTCTCTGGTTGAATGCATTGGTGGAAAATTCCGATGAGCCCTCGTGAATTGGGCACGAATGGTTAATGAAGTACGAACGAGAATATGGATCGATTCTTAACATAGTGTTTCCGTATGAACCATGTCGCCAGAGAACACAACTCTGTCGATCGGCCACGCTTGAGGAACGATCATGGGTTGCACAGCTTTGTTCACCGGGTCATTTGATCCACTGACGAATGGTCACGTCGACGTAATCCGCGCGGCTGCGGCCTTTTGTGACAAAATTGTTATCGGCATCGGCACCCACCCCGGCAAGACGCCTCTCTTTAATGTGAACGAAAAGTCCGATCTCATCCGGGCAGCCTGCGCGGATGTGGCGCAGCTTGCGACCTGCACGATCGAGGTCGCGACTTTCGCCGGGCTGGCGGTGACGGCGGCGCGCGACAATGGCGCGACCGTGCTGCTGCGCGGCCTGCGCGACGGGACCGATCTCGATTACGAAATGCAGATGGCGGGCATGAACGCCCATATGGCGCCGGACATCCAGACCGTATTCCTGCCCGCCTCGCCAGGCGTGCGCCACATTACGGCGACGCTGGTTCGGCAGATCGCCGCCATGGGGGGAGACGTGTCGGCCTTCGCGCCGGCAGCCGCCGCGGCCGCGCTGCGCGACAAGTTCAAACGGCCGTAGCGCTCAGCCGCCATTTGATCCGCAGCCGCGCCGTGCCACAAATCCGCCGCCGTGGACGGTGATTCCCGGCATCCAGACTTCGAAAGGATTGCCCATGACGATCGACCGCCGTTCCTTCGTACTCGCCAGCGCGGCGCTGCCGCTCGCAGGCGCCGCCTTCGCGCAGGCCGCCGACCCGCAGAACACGCTCTACCTGGAAACGAAGGACGGCCGGGTGACGATTCGCCTGCGCCCCGACCTCGCGCCCAAGCACGTGGCGCAAATCAAGACGCTGGTGAAGCAGGGCTTTTATGACGGCATCGTATTTCACCGCGTTATCTCGGGCTTTATGGCCCAGACTGGCGATCCGACCGGTACAGGTTCGGGCGGCTCCAAGCTGCCGAACCTGCCGGCCGAGTTCACCCCGACGCCGTTCAAGCGCGGCACGCTCGGCATGGCCCGCACCAGCGATCCGAACTCTGCCAATTCGCAGTTCTTCATCTGCTTCGGCGACGCCACGTTCCTGAATGGCCAATACACGGTGTTCGGCGAGGTGACCGACGGCATGACGATCGTCGACAAGATCAAGAAGGGCGATCCGCAGTCAGGCGCTGTGGCGAGCCCAGACAAGATCGTGAAGCTGCAACTCGCGGCGGATGCCAAGTAGGCTCGTCCTCGCGGCGCTGCTGATTGCGCTGGCGTCCCGCCGCTGCCGTATCCGCACATGCTGCATCAAAATCCGCTCGATCGTATTCCGCGCCTGCATATCGATCCGCACGCAAAGACGCCGCGCACGCCCTATCCGGCGGCGCTGCATCCGCTGCCGCTGACGCAGCTGCCGCAGGGCTTCACCATGACGGTGACGCGCATCGCGGGCGAAGCGGCCGAACCTGCAGACGGTGCGATCGCCCGTCCCCGCGACGTCGCCGAACATATCGCCGATTGCTGGCGGCCTGCTCCGACGTCTGGCGACGACACGCGTGAAATCTCGCTGCGGCTGAGCTTTTCGCGCGACGGCGGCGTTATCGGCGCACCGGCCG
>CANJEY010000343.1 GCA_947472615.1 Beijerinckiaceae bacterium | reverse complement strand
TGTGATCGTCAGTAGAACCCGACGGGGAAATACTTAAGATAAATGTCGGCGTAGACGCCCCGATCCGCCAGTCGCAGGATCGCGTAATCAATGGCGCGGCGCAGCGCGACATTGTCCTTCTTCACCGCCACTCCGACTCCTTCGCCGAAGAAACGGCTTTCGGTGAAGGCCCCGCCGCGGAAATCGCAGCAACTCGCCGCATCGGCGCTGTTCAGCCACACCGCGAACGTCACGCCATCGCCGAAGATCGTCTCAACCTCGCCGCGCTTCAGGGCCGAGCGTAACGCGGTCTGCGAATCGTAGGTTCGAATGTCCGACTGCGCGAAGAATTCGCGCAGATAGGCCTCGTGCGCGGTGCGCTGCTGCACGCCGATGACCTTTCCGGCAAGCGCCCGCGCGTCCGGCGCGCCGCTCTCCTGCCCGCGTCGCGCCACGAAACGCGCCGGCGTGCGGTAATAGGGTGTGGTGAAATCAACGCGTCGGCGCGTCGTCGCATTGATCGCCAGCGATGCGATGGCGGCGTCGCCCTGACCGCTTTCGACCGCATCGACGATCGTATCCCAGCGGCGTGCCTGAACCGTGCAGGCCACTTTCAGTTCGTCGCAGATGGCGCGGGCCAGATCGACGTTGAAACCCGTCAGCGCGCCGTCCGGGCCGGTGAAGCCGAAGGGGGGGTATTCGTCGTCGGTGATGAAGCGGATCAGCCGCAGCCCGGAAGTGTCGGGCTTCTCGGGCCGGAATTGCGGATTCCAGAAATAGGGAACGAATGGACCTTCGGCCGCGGAAGCAGATCCAGCCATCGCCGAAGTAAAGATCGCCGCGCAGCCTATCAGCGCGGCCATAGCCAGCGCGCGAAAACTGGTGCTAGACTGCCGAGTATTGGTTCCAGTCATTGCGTCGGCGAGTTCGTTGTGTCGCAATTCGTTTCCACCGCGAGCGCGAGTGTCCGCTCGTCGCATGGCCCGCGCCGCGACGCAAGCCGGCGCCCTGCGGGTCGCGTGGGAGAATTGGTTCCGCAGGCGCTGCGATTTCTGTCGGCCTTTGGAATTTCGCCCGGCGTACTGCTGCACGCGACGATGGAGGCGCGCCGTCTCGACGTGCCGCCAGAGCGCGCCCTCATCGCATCGGGCGAGGTCAGCGAGGAATTCTATTACCGGGCGCTGGCGCGTCATCTCGGACTGCATTTCGGCGATCGCGATCTGCGCATCGCGGACGAGGCCGCGTTTCCGCAATCGATCCATGCGGGCGTCGCGCCGCTCGAGTCGCCAGATGGCGAGCCCGAATGGCTGTTCGCCCCGCAGGGGGAGGTTTTGTCGGGCCTGTTCGAACTGGTCTGGCGAGGCCGTTTGCCGCGCGGGCAGATCGTCATCACGTCGCCGTCCATCCTGTCGGCGGCGGTGCGCGAGAAATTCGCGGGCCGTTTGGCGGCGACCGCCAGCGGCGGTCTCGGCAGCCATGATGCGAGCCTGTCTGCGCGGTCTCCGGCGACGCGGCTTCAGACGGTGGCGGGCGCCGCGTTCGGCTTCCTGCTGCCGTTCGGGCTGGCCTTCGGCGGGCCGGGCTGGGCGGCGGTCTGCGCCGTCTGCGGCGTGCTGATGAGCGGCGGCATCCTGCTGAGGCTGTTCGCGACAGCGCTCGCCGACGAACCTGCGCCCGATACGCGGACGCTGGCGCTCACCGACTTCGAACTACCCGTTTATACGATTGCGGTGGCTCTCTATCGCGAGGCGGGCGTCGTCTCCGATCTGGTGCGGGCGCTGGAGCAGATCGACTACCCCAGTATTATGGCGCAACTGCCACAAGATATCCAATGAAACCGGGGCTATCTTTGCCGCATGGCAGAGATACGCACAGTCACCACGCTTAGGGCGAAGCGCGACGAAATCCGACAGGCGAAGCACCTGAGCGAGGCTCAGGGTCTTTGCAGGGCGGGAGAGGAGGAAATGCTGCGCCACGTCGCTACCTATCAAATACGATAGCTAACGAATACGGTAGCTTTGACGTGCGGTCAAGAACAATCTATCGTTTTCGGGAGCTTCCTTAAATGATAGGTTTGGTCATGGGATTTGCGACGACGGAAAAGGAATGGCAGGCGCGCGCCAGTGCGTACCTAAAGGCCAAAATGAAAGAATCTGGCGTTACCTACGCGGAATTGTTGAAGCGCCTCAAAGCTCACGGCTTCGAGGAAACGGAAGCGTCGATCACAATGAAGCTCAAGCGCGGGACTTTCGCTGCGACCTGGCTTCTGGCGTGCCTTGCGGCCCTCGAAATCGAGGGGATAAGATTGGAGGATATCTAGCCGGACTTCGAAGGCTTTCCGTTCAAGGCATCAATCAACTGGCGGGAAAATTTGCTCAATTCGGCTCTGGTTTCCTTAAATTCGGCAGCGCTTCCATACTCATGGCGGGTTGCCACAATATCTATTGAATGTAGGAACTCCCGCCTCAACTGGCCAATATTATCATCCGCCCATATTGGATGGGCTGAATTTCGTATCTCATCAAGATAGCCGACAAAAGGATCTTCTGGTTTCAGTGGCAATCTAAAATTGTAGTCCAACACCCGTTCCTTGAGCGCGTTTACAACACCAACCAAGCGCTGAATTTCGGGCCCCACGATGGGCGCAGGCACCTCGACTTTTGCTTTATGAATTTGATTAGCCTCAGCAACTCCCTTGGCATGGGCCCATTTGACAAGTGCATATATCACCACCCACGATGGCACGACGAAAAATAGGAATTGTACGATATGGGCGACCATCACAGGGCGCTCCAAATCAAGAAAATGCGCGGCTTCTTCGATAAATTTTTCGACCGCGATAGCCCAAATAGTTTCCTTGAAAAGATGCCACGCAAGCGTGCCGACCACGGCTCCCACGATTGCAACAAGCCAGTTTTTCGCCATCCGCCAACTCCAGACCTTGGCGGTATTTTATTGCTGCTCCAAAAAATAGAAAGCGCGCACCGCGCTGCACCGATCACTTTGCATCCCCTTTCGGGGCTAAATGTCGGGCCGGGGTGGTCGGAATGCTTGTGGCGTCTGCGCCATAATACCGGACTACCCGCGCGCCAAACTCGACATCAAGCTCATCGTCGAGGCCGACGACGCCGACACGCGCAACGCGCTCTCGGCGCTGGCGCTTCCGGCCCGTTACGAGGTGATCGACGTTCCGCATGGCGAGCCGCGCACCAAGCCGCGCGCGCTCAATACGTCGCTGCCGCTGGCGCGCGGGTCGCTGCTGGTGATCTTCGACGCCGAGGACAGGCCGGACGCGCAGCAATTGCGGCAGGCCGCAGCGCGCTTTGCGCATGCGCCCCAGAAGCTCGCCTGCCTGCAGGGCCGTCTGGTGGTCGACAACGCCGACGACTCGTGGCTCACGCGCCTGTTCGCGATCGAGTACGCGGCTCTGTTTGATGTGGTGATTCCGGGGCTGGCGCAATTGTCGGTGCCGTTGCCGCTGGGCGGAACCTCGAACCATTTCCGCATCGCGGCCTTGCGCGACGTCGCGGGCTGGGACGCATGGAACGTCACCGAGGACGTTGATCTGGGCATGCGGCTCGCGCGCGCCGGATATTCGATCGACGCTTTGCATTCGATCACCGACGAGGAAGCCCCTGCCAGCCTCCACGCGTGGCTGCGGCAACGCCGCCGCTGGATGAAGGGCTGGATTCAAACGCTGCTGACGCACAGCCGCAATCCGGCGCGGCTCTACCGCGAGCTCGGTCCGCTTCGCACCGCTGCCACCGTGTCGCTGATCGCCGGCGGCGTGATCGGCCCGCTGCTCGGGCCCGTGTTCGGCGCTCTGGCTTTGGCCGACGCGTTCTTCGGCGATCTCCTCAACCCGAAGACGTTCGCCGCGATCCTGTCCAGCTCATGCTGGATTTTTGTCGGCGTTACGGGCGTCGCCTCTGCCATGTGGCCGGCGCTGCTCGGCATGAAGCGTCGGGGATTGCTCGGCCACGCGAAATGGCTGCCGCTGCTGCCCGTGTACTACTGTTTGCAGACCATCGCCGCCTGGGGCGCGCTGATCGAATTCTTCCGCGACCCCTATCGCTGGGCCAAGACCGAACACGGTCTCGCCCGCACCTCGCGCCGAAACCCGGCGGCGGCCGCGCCGCCGAACAGGCTCGCCTGACTATTTGCCGGACTGGAAGCTCGTGAACATGCCGACGACGCGCTTCACCACCTCGGGCGGCGTCGCCGAAATGCGCCGCGCCGCATCCGCCAGCGCTTCGCCCGTGACCGGACCATCGACCGGCGCCTGAATGCGCTTCGCGTCAGCCAGAAAACCAGCGTCCTGCATGGTGGCGTCGAAAGCGCGACGCAGCATCGTCAGCCGCGCGGCCGGAACCTGTGGGGGCGCGTAGTACGGCCGGCTGTATTCCTGCCGCGAGAGAAGCAATTCGAGCGCCTGCTTGTCCGCGTCCGTCTTCGCCAGATCGGTAAACATCGGCACGTCGGGCATTTCAGGATGACGCGACAGGCCGAACTGCGTGAGGATCGTCACCTTCTTTTCGGTGATCCACGTGGGTTGATCGACCTTCAGCGAGCTCCAGCCGTTGCCGAACGTGCCGTGCAGTTCGCCGCGCTCCATCGCGAGTTTCACATCGGTCGAATTTGCGTAGCCGGTGATGATGCGCAGCTTGAGGCCGAACAGCGACCGCGCCGCGATGGCGTAATCGATCGACGCGGAGCCGACCGAATTGCCGCCGAAGATTCCCTCCTTGGTTTCGAGGTCTTTCAGCGATTGCACCGGCGCTGTGTGCCAGACATAAGCGACGAACGGATCCTTGGTGATGCTGCCGATCCACGACAGCGTGTTCAGATCGAACTTAGCGCCCTCGGGCGACAGCAGCGGCGCCGTCATGGTGCTGCCATGCGCGGCCGCGATGACGGTTCCGTCGCGCGGGGCGACATTCGCCATGTAATTGGCCGCCACCAGACCGGCCGCGCCGCCCATGTTCTGCACGATCAGCTGCGGATTGCCGGCGATGTGCTTCGACATGTGCCGCGCGA
>CANJEY010000342.1 GCA_947472615.1 Beijerinckiaceae bacterium | reverse complement strand
GGCTCGATTTTCGCCGGCTCGCGGGCTGCGACCGTGGGCTTCGGGGCGATCGCGCGTCGTTCCGATGTTCCGTCCGGCGCTGGCCGCGCCTCCCGCAAGGGCTCGATGGTGCGACGCGAGGCGTCGGCATTGGCGATGTCGCGCGGCGGGCGCGGCGCGTCTGCGCCGTCATAGCGCTCCAGAATTTCTCCGTCCTCGGCGTCGATGATGAGCCGAGCCGAGCGGCCGCGCAGGTCGATTACGTCGGCCAGATAGACCGGACCCTTGCGCTGGATACGGCCGACGACGCGGTATCCATCGTCGTTGAGCATGGCCCGCACGTCGAGCGCCGGCGCGCGTTCGCGCTCCTGCCGGTACGGGCGCTCGATCACGTAAGGCCGCTCCAGCACATAGGGCCGTTCGCGATATACCTCGTAGCCGAACGACAGGAACGGCTGGGCGCTGGCGGACGGGCTCAAGGCGCATAGCGCCGCTGCTGCGGTTCCGGCCGCCAGCGTCAGCGCCCTGCGCTGTCGTGCGTGAAACGGGACAGGCCAGTGAGCCATTCTTGCCTCCATACGCGGGCCGCTCGGCGCTCGCCGTCGCAGCGTGATCTTGAGCAAGTTGAGCCGAGGAATGCGGCGGAGGTTGGACGGAATCGCGGAACGCGTCAGCCGGCGCGGCGCGCGATGTCGAGAAACTGCTCGATCTCGTAATCTCGCGTCGCGAAGGAGGTGACGAGGCGGACGAAAATCTCGTCGGCCCCGGGTTTCTGCGCCTCCGGCAGACCGCGCGCGCCCCAGTCGTAATAGCGCGACCCCGCCGACTTCAGGGCCTGATCGATACGGCGCGGCAGCACGGCGAAAATTTCATTGATCTGGGGCGACCATGGAATCCGGACGCCCGGAATGGACGCGAGTCCCTCCGCCAGCCGGCGTGCGCTGGCGTTGGCGCGGCGCGCGAGGCCGAGCCAGTGGGCGTCCTCCAGATAGGCGATCATTTGCGCGCCGAGCAGGCGGCCCTTCGACACCAGATGACCGCCGCGCTTGCGCCGGTAGGCGAAATCGTCAGCCAGCGCGCGATCGAAAATGATCACCGCCTCGCAGGCGAGCGTGCCGTTTTTGGTCGCCCCGAACGACAGCGCGTCGACGCCGGCTTTCCATGTCAGTTCGGCGGGCGTGCAGCCCAAAGTCACGAGCGCGTTGGCGAAACGCGCGCCGTCCATGTGGGTACGAACGCCCGACCCGCGCGCGATCGCCGTGAGTTCGGCGACTTCTGCCGGCGTGTAAAGCGTGCCGCATTCGGTCGCTTGCGACAGCGACAGCGTCGCTGGCTGCACCTGTTTGACGAGCCCGCGCGGATAGGCGGCGAGCGTCTCGCGCAGCGTGTCGGGCGCAATCTTGCCCGCATGGCCCGCCATGCCGATCATCTTGGCGCCAGCGGTGAAGAATTCTGGCGCGCCGCATTCGTCGTCCATCACATGCGCGTCTTCGTGGCAGAAGATCGCCCCCCACGGCGGCGTCAGCGCGCCGAGCGCCAGCGCATTCGCGCCTGTGCCGGTGGCGACCAGAAACACCACGCAGTCGCGCTCGAACACGTCGCGCAACATCGCTTCGGCGCGCTGCGTATAGGGGTCGGCCCCATAGGCCGGGAACGAGCCGCTGTTGGCGGCCACGAGCGCGGCGAGAATTTTCGGGTCGGCCCCGGATGCGTTGTCGCTGGCGAAATCCATCACGGCCTCCGGTTCAGACCAGTCCCCAGTCTCGCGCGGCGTTCCACAGCAATTGCAGCGCCAGCGCGGTCAGGAACCATTGCAGGATCAGGCGGAAATTGCGCTCCGAAATGCGGTGCAGGGCTTCCTCGCCGATCCAGTTGCCGACCGCGCCTGCGGCGATCATAGCCGCCATCAGCGGAATATAGGCCCCGACCGCGAAGCCGATGAAGCTGAACGCCGCGATCTTCGAAATATGCACGAAGCTCATCAGTGCGCCGACGGTGGCGGCGTGATTGCGACGGTCAGGCGCTGCGCTCGCCACGAAGGGCGCGACCAGCGTGCCGGTGGCGCTGACGAAGACGCCCAGAAAGGTGGCGGCGAACCCGAGAATCGCGAAGCGTCCACGTTCGGCTCCGATGCGGCCGAGTTTCGGCAACCAGGTGACGATCAGGATGAAGATTCCCAGAATCACCTGCAGCCATGCGGTCGGCAGCGATACGAAGATGCGGCCGCCCAGCGCCCCGCCCGCGATGGAGCCGAGCAGGAAAGGCAGCAACGTCTGCTTCATCACATAGCGCCACATGATCAGCGTGCGTGTGACGCCGGAGCCGAGTTGCACGACGGTGTGCACTGGAATCACGATGGCGGGCGGCAACGTCACCGCCATCAGGGCGAGCAGGATCAGTCCGCCGGCGGTGCCGGTGAAGACGCCGATGAACGCGGTGGCGAACGACGCGAATGTAAGGCCCGCGAACAGCAGGGGTCCGACATCGGGCGTGGTGAGGAAGTCCATGCCCCCCTGTAGTGGCAAAGGACCGGAATGCAAACCGCCGCGCGGCTGGGGCGCGCTGTTGGCTGGACAAATGCCGACGTCGCCGCAATAGTCTCGCAAAATCCAGCTCTGGAACGCCTTACGTGGATCGGGAAACATGACCGGACAATCCGCCACCCAAGCTGCAAATCGCTTCGTCATCGGCGGCGTCGAGATGCCGCGTCCGTTCAAGATTCGCCGTCTCGGGCATTTCGGCCTCGATATGGAAGACGTGCTGGCGGGGCGGGATTTCTACGAGCGGCTGCTCGGCTTCAAGGTCGCCGATCCGATCGACATCGGCGCGCGTCTGCCGCCGGAAGATAAGGGCAAGTTCGGCCACGGCGTCGGCTATTTCATGCGGCACGGGACCGATCACCATTCCTATGTGATCTTTCCGCGCGCGGTGCGCGCCCGCCTGCGTCCGCGCTCGAACCCGGAAGTCGCCATCAACCAGATCACCTGGCAGGTCGGCAGCCTGCGCGAGGTCGTCGATGGCCAGAAATGGCTCGCCGACCTCAACGTGCCGATCGCCCGCGCCGGCCGCGACAATCCGGGCTCGAACTGGCACGTCTATCCGCTCGATCCCGACGGCCACACGAACGAGCTTTACTACGGCATCGAGCAGATCGGCTGGGACGGATTCTCCAAGCCCAAGGGCATGCACCGCCGCGATTACATGTCGGCGCCCGACCTGCCGCACCGGTCCGAATATTCCGAAGTGCAGGAAGGTCTGTCGGCCGGCATCGATCCGCGCAGCGGGACCGCGCCCGCCGAACTGCTTGAGGAGAAATACGACGTCGGCGGCATCCTGCTCGGCCGTCCGTTCAAGGTGATGAAGATCGGCCCGGCCCGCATCTTCGTGCAGGACGTGGAGCAGACGCTGGCCTTCTACCGCGGCGTGCTGGGGCTGACGCTGACCGAGGAAGTGGTCTGGAACGGCCACCGCTGCGTGTTCCTGCGCGCCAACACCGAACATCACTCGCTGGCGCTCTACCCTATGGCGCTGCGGGCGGAACTGGGCCTGCGCGCAGACTCGACGCTACTGTCGATGGGGCTGCAACTGGGCGACTATGCGCAATTGCGCGCCGCAATCGCATTCCTCAAGCAGGAAGGCGTGACGATCCGCCATCTGCCGCCGGAACTGTTTCCCGGCACCGACTACAGCGCCTTCGCCATCGACCCCTCGGGCCACGCCATCCAGCTCTACTATTACATGGAGCAAGTGGGCTGGGACGGTCGGCCGCGCCCGGCCGACCAGCGGCCGAAGGTCGATAACCAGAACTGGCCGGAGACGGTGCCGGCCGCCAGTGACTCTTTCCTCGGAGAGGTCTATCTCGGTCCGTGGAACTGAACAGTTTCGCCGAATTCAGAAAGGAAACACCCGCGTGAAGTTCTTGACCTACAAATCCGCGTCCGGCCTGCGGCTCGGCGCGCTCGACGACCAGAAGGGCGTTGTGGACCTCGCCAAGGCTGCCAAGACCCTTCTCAACAAGGACATTCCGGACACGATGCGCGGCCTCGTGGCGGCTGGCGACGGCGCTCTGGCGACGGCGCGCGAAGCCTTCGCGGCGGCCCAGAAGGGCGGCGCAGCCGACCTGTGGACGCCCCTGTCCGACAAGATCATCGCCACCCCGCTGCCGGGCGCGACCAAGAACGTGTTCTGCGTCGGCCGCAACTACAAGCTGCATATCGAGGAGATGTCGCGGGCGCGCGGCGCCGAGCCGAGCTATCCGAAGTTCCCGGAATATTTCACCAAGCCGCCGACCACGATTGTCGGCCATGAGGATGGCATCGAGCGTCACGCCGAGCACACCCAGAAGCTCGATTATGAAGTCGAATTGGCGCTGGTGATCGGCAAGAAGGGCCGCAACATCAAGGAATCCGAAGCGCTCGACTACATCTTCGGCTACACGGTGCTGAACGACGTGACGGCGCGCGACGCGCAGACCAATCACGGCCAGTTCTTCAAGGGCAAGAGCTTCGACACCTTCTGCCCGATTGGCCCGTATGTGGTGACCAAGGACGAGTTCGGCGATCCGTCGGGACATCGCCTGTACCTCACCGTCAACGGCAAGATCCGTCAGGATTCGAACACGTCCGACCTGCTGTTCGGCGTGCCGAAAATCATCGAGAGCCTGTCGGCCGCCCTCACCCTTGAGCCGGGCGACATCATCTGCACCGGCACGCCAGCCGGCGTCGCGTCGGGCATGACGCCGCCGCTCTGGCTGCAATCGGGCGACGTAATGGAAGCCACTGTCGAAGGCATCGGCACGCTGCGGAACAAGATTCTCGGCTGATCCGCTTCGCCGCGCTAAATCAGGCCCGTCGCGCGAGCGGCGGGCCTTTTTCGTGGGACTTGGGATAATCGAGACTGATACCAACGGTCATTTGCAGCGACCCACATGGGCCCATTCGCGTAATCCGATTGATGTGATGGCTTCGGGGAGCGCGAGCAGTTTGTTCCAGGCCTCGCACATTGCGTCGATGATGGCGTCGTAGCTTTCGAAGATGCGGTTC
>CANJEY010000341.1 GCA_947472615.1 Beijerinckiaceae bacterium | reverse complement strand
CGAAATGGAAGAAACCCTGGCGGCAATCATCGCCAAGGCGCCGGATATGGAATTGATAGAGCCTGCAAGAATGACCGGCTTCGCCGGCATCCGGAATGTGACGCCCATGATGGTGTGCGTTCCCAATTGACGTCGTTTGGCGTTCTCATCGACGATGCCCAGACAACATCAACGAGACGCAAACAGCGCCTTCAGCGATCGCCCCAAACCTCGCGCGACACGTCCACCACGCGCTTCAGTTTCGCGGCCTCGATCTCCTGCGTCATCGCGCCGCCCACGTCCCAGCTCGTCGCAAAGCCGCATTGCGGGCTCAGCGCCAGACGGTCGAGGTCGATGAATTTCGAGGCTTCGTCGATGCGGCGCTTCAGGTAATCGGCGCTCTCGACTTCCGGAACCTTGGAGGCGACAAGGCCCAGCACGACCGAGCGATCCTTCGGCACGGCGGCCAGCGGCTCGAAGCCCCCTGCCCTCTCGTTGTCGTATTCGAGGAAGAAGAACGGCGCCCGCGTGCCCTGAAACACCGCTTCGGCGATCGGCGCGTAGCTGACGTTGGCCTGCCAGCTCGGGTCCTGACTGCGGCAGATGTGCAGGCCGACGCGCATGTCGGCCGGCGCGGTGGCGATCACGCGATTGACGACATCGACATAGAGCTTGAGCAGATCGGCCCAGTCGTCGCCGCGCTCCGTCAGCAATTGCCGGGCGCGGTCGTCGCCGAGCTTCACCAGCGAGGTCTCGTCGATCTGCACGTAGCGGCAGCCGACGTCGTACAGCGAGTTGATCTCCTTACCGTAGGCCTCGACCAGATCGGTGAAGAATTCGTCGAGGCTTGGATAGGCGTCGCGGCTGATGTTCAGACGGCCGGCGCGATAATGGATATAGGCCGGCCCCGGCAGCGTGATCTTCGGCGTGCGGGTCGTGACGGATTTCAGAAACGCGAAGTCGGCGGCGTTCTGCGGCCCCTTCCACGAAATCTTGCCGGTGACCGCCGGAATGCGCCGCGCGGTGCGATGGCCGTGCGTCTGCGACTTCGACCAGCCCTGCTCCTCGGTCATGCGGATTTCCACGCCGTGGATGCCGCCGACCGTGAACGAATCGGAATAGGTATTGCGGCGCATCTCGCCGTCGGTGACGACCTGTAGCCCGGCGTCTTCCTGCAGCTTCACGACCGCCCGAACCGCCACGTCCTCCGCCGCGCGCAGGCCGGCGGCGTCGAGCCCACCCGCCGCAAGCTGTGTGCGGGCTGCGCGAAGCTCGGGCGTGCGCAGCAGGGAGCCGATGTGTTCGGCGCGGAAGGGGCGATGCGTCATGGGGATCCTCGGAAAAGTTTCGCGGACCTTAGACACATGCCGATGCGAGGTCGAGAGCGTTCAACGCCCTGACAAAAACGCCCGCCACTGGCCCGCGTCGCCCACGAAAGCGTTGCGGTCGACCTTGCCCTTGATGCCCGGAATGTAGCCGTCGGACTGATATTGCCAGAACGCCCATTTGCGCTGCCCGTACGGCACGTGCGGCGGGTGCTTCGTCGAGCGCACCCAGATCTGGTAATCGCTGAATTCGTTGGGGTGCAGGATCGACTGATAGAAGTCGACGGTGGAATAGATCACCGGCTTCTTGCCGTAGTGGCGCTCCATGTCGAGCAGCATTTCGCGCATGTCGCGCAGCACTTCCTCGCGGTAAAGCTTGCGCTTGCAGGTCTTGGAGGTCGGCGTCGCCTCGACGTCGAGCACCGGCGGCAGCGCGTCCGGGTCGATCGGCACATTCTGCTTGAACCAGTTCATCTCTTCGTGCGGCGGTCGGCACCAATACACGAAATGGTAGGCGCCGCGCGGCAGGCCCGCCGCCTTGGCGTTGATCCAGTTCTGCTGGAACTTTTCGTCCATATGGTCGGCGCCTTCGGTGGACTTGATCCACGCGAATTGCACCCCCGAGGCCCGCACCTGCGCCCAGTCGATGTCGCCCTGATATTTCGACACGTCGATGCCATGCACCGGAAAATCTTCCGGGTGCGGCCTGGTGAAATGCAGATTGTCCTTGCGGGGGCCTTCCAGATTAGAAACGCCCGTGCCGCAAGCGCTTAGCGCCAGTGCGAGCGTCGCCGCGGCGACGGCGCGGCCAAGCCATGAAAGGGAGGGAGTTCGCTGCATCGCCGCAAATTATAGCTGGTCGGGTAACGCATCGTTAACAGCGGCGCGCGTCGCCACAAACAAAAACGGCGTCCCGCGGGACGCCATTTTCGAAAACTGGTGCGGCCAAGAGGACTCGAACCTCCACTGGTTGCCCAACTAGCACCTCAAGCTAGCGCGTCTACCAATTCCGCCATGGCCGCACAGGGAATTTCGCGGCCGAAGCCGGTCTGGTCCCAACCGCGATGCAAGATCACGGTGCGCGCGTCGTCTAACAAATCGAACCCCCGGTGACAAGCTTGCGATGCAATCGAGCGCCGATCATCTTCTCGCCCCTCGCGCGGCGGGCCGGGCGGCGCTACATAGAGGCCCGATCCGCCGGATGAAATCATGCCCGCCGCCAGCTGCGAACTCTCATCGCGAAGCACGCTCGCCCACCTGATGCGGCCCGAACCGGGCGCGCCCCCAGTGGAATGGCTGGTGAGCGACGGTTTCACACCATACGAGGACGCGGTCGCCTTCATGGAAGCCCGCGTCGAGGCCATCGCGGCGGGCCGCGCGTCCGAACTCGTGTGGCTGGCCGAACATCCGGCGCTCTATACGGCCGGCACCTCGGCGAAGGACGAGGATCTGGTCGACGCGCGCTTTCCGGTGCATCGCACCGGGCGCGGCGGACAATTCACCTATCATGGCCCCGGCCAGCGGGTCGCCTACGTGATGCTCGACCTCAACCGCCGCAAGCCGGACGTGCGCGCCTTCGTGTGCGGGCTGGAGGAATGGCTGATCGCCACGCTGGGGGATTTTAACATCGACGGCGAGCGGCGCGAGGATCGCGTCGGCGTCTGGGTCGCGCGCCCGGACAAGGCGCCCGGCCCTGATGGCGCACCGGCCGAGGACAAGATCGCCGCGCTGGGCATCAGGGTGCGCCGCTGGGTGACGTTCCACGGGATTTCGCTCAACGTCGAGCCGGACCTGTCGCATTTCGGCGGCATCGTTCCCTGCGGCATCGCCAAGGCGCATCTTGGCGTCACCAGCCTCGTCGATCTCGGCGTGCCGGTGACAATGCCGGAGGTCGATTCAATCCTGCGGCTGGAGTTCGAGACCGTCTTTGGCAAGACTGTAGCTGCTCAGACCGTCGCCAGCGGCACGAACCCCGAGCTGGACGCCGGCCCCAGCGCGCTTTCGTCGGCGTCCTGAACCACGACGCCAGCCACTTCCGCCTTGGCCGGGCCACGCCAGCAGGCGCGCGCCATGCCGGCGACCTGTTCGGCGCTGCCGGCGAACACCGCCTCCACCGTGCCGTCCTGCCGGTTGCGCACCCAGCCGGCGAGGCCGCGCGCGTCCGCCTGCCCTTCGGTCCAGGCGCGGTAGCCGACCATCTGCACCCGGCCGCTGATCACCACATGGATGATCTTCTCGAATTGTCCCGCCATGCTCAGTCCCGCCGGTCAAAAGGGGTTGCGAACCGGGGACGGACCTTGGCGACCCCGCCGGGCGTCTGCGCGCCGGCCTCAGGTTTGCCCAAACCCTGCCGATCCGCAAGCGCCCCGGCGGCAGGACGGCGCGGCGACAGCCCCTCGATCTCGCGGATGTAGCGCTCGGGCAGGCCCCAGTCGCGCGCGGCGGCCAGCACGCCCTCCAGATAGCCCGGCTTCGGCCGCCCGCCCGCGCCCGAGCGGCCGACATAGACCAGTGCCCGCGCCGAGCCGCCCGCCGCCTTCACCACCGGCTGGATGATCTTGCCGTAGAGGCCGCGCCCGACCTCCTCATAGGCGTCGAGCGTCCGCACATCGGCCAGCGCGACGTCCCACAGCACGCCCCACACGTCGCGGGCCGGATCGCGCACCACCGACGCGTAGCCCTCCGGCATGATCACGAACCGATGCCGCGGCAGCCGCGCCACGCCGACCGGCTTCGAGCCGGGACAGCGCAGCGCCATCGCGGCGCGATCCATGTTGGAGCCATAGGCGAAGCAGAGGGGCATGGATCCTGACAGGTGACGGAGATGCTTCCGCAATTCTTGCGCACGAAGCCTTTCGATGAGCAAGACAAGCACGTCACCGGGAGCGATTGATGCGCGACCTTGTCGACGCAGGATCGCAACCGGATTCGTTGACTCGGTTGAAACCCGATCGGTCGGCGTCCATCCGTCAGAACAGGTCCGTGTTGCCGTCCGCGAAGGTAAAATGGCGAACGCCGAATACGCGATCCATTTCGGCTGATCCATCGCTCAGCGTGCGGGTCAGCAGAAATCCGGTTTCGCCAGTCTCCAGCATGATCGCCGCGAGGCTGTAATCGGCGCTGTTTCCTTCGAAGATCGCGTAATCATTGGCGTCGCCAAAAAGGAAGTCGTTGCCGGAGCCGCCTTTCAGGTAATCCGCGCCCGTGCCGCCGACCAGCAGGTCGTCGCCCGAACCGCCCAGCAGGATATCGTTGCCGGAGCCGCCAAAGACGCGATCGTTGCCGTCATCGCCGTTCAGAATGTCCGCGCCCGCGCCTCCCGCCAGATAATCATTGTCAGCGCCGCCGGACATCCAGTCATCGCCGTCGCCGCCGAAAACAGTGTCATTGCCGGCCGCGCCAAAAACGATGTCGTTGCCCTTGCCGCCGTCAATCTGATCGGCGAATTGCGATCCGACGATTCCGTCATCGCCGGTCGACCCGATGATCTGAACGCTGGAATCGGCCCATTGATAGCTGGCGTAGTGGCTCCAGCCGGATTCGCCCGGCGCGAGATAATTCGCGGTTTGCTGATCCGGGGCGAATGGTCGCGCATCTTCATTGTAGCCGTTGAGGAAGCTGACGATCGCCTTGACGTCGAAAGCTGATTTCACGGTGTCGAGCGAAGGCTAGCAGAGGCCCTTGGGAGAAGCTTGCATTTGAAAACTCCAATCGTCTGGATT
>CANJEY010000340.1 GCA_947472615.1 Beijerinckiaceae bacterium | reverse complement strand
CTTCGAAAGCTACGACGCCATCATCGACGCAATGTGCGAGGCCTGGAACAAACTGCTCGCGCTCCCCGAAGCCATCACATCAATCGGATTACGCGAATGGGCCCATGTGGGTCGCTGCAAATGACCGTTGGTATGATCATCACCTACACGAACGCCCTGAAACTGTTGCCGCTGGGCGAGACGACGGCCATCACCCAGTCGATCCCGATCTTCACCACCGCCTGGTCGGCCTTTGTGTGGAAACAGAAGGTGACGCCGGCGCGCTGGATCGCCGTGTTCATCGGTTTCGTCGGCGTCCTGATCATCCTGCGCCCCTCGTCGCACGGCATCGAGACGCCGATGCTGCTGGCGTTAGCGGCGGCGCTCTGCTCGATGGGCCGCGATCTGTCGACGCGCAAGATTTCCCCGGATGTGCCGCCGATGATGATCGCCAGCGTCTCGACGCTCGCCAGCGCCGCCGCCGGCTCCGCCCTGCTGGCCTTCGATCCGTGGATCACGCCCGCGCCGTTCGATTATTTCCTCGTCTGCGGCGCGGCTGTCGTGGTGACCGGCGCGAACCTGTCGATCATCGTGGCGTATCGTGGAACCGACGTGTCGCTGGTCGCGCCGTTCCGTTACTCGGCCGTGCCGTTCGCGCTGCTGATGGGCTATTTCGTCTGGGGCCACCTGCCCGATCTGGTGTCGTGGACCGGCATCCTGATCATCGTGGCGGCCGGCCTCTACACGATTGCGGGTGACAGGGTCGTGCGCTGGCTGCGAAAAGCGGTGTAACGCCCGTGTTTCCGCGGCAATTTGATATTGCCCGAGCGGTTAAGCTGGGTCAGATTAGCCGCGGGATCGGTCAACCGGAACTTATCCTAAAGGATGACGAACAGAACGCTTCGCGCCCTGAAAACTCGGGCTAGAAACGCAGGACGCCATCGGTCTCGGGAGCGAAAATGGCCTTGCTACTTCGGTTCAGCGGATTCGTGGATGGCGTCAGCCGCAGGCTGGGAGCCGTTTGCGATTACCTCATCCTGATTGTCTGCTTCATCAGCGCCGGCAACGCGATGATGCGGTACGCCATCAGCTACAGCTCCAATTCCTATCTCGAAATTCAATGGTATCTGTTCGGTGCCGTCGTGCTGCTCGGCGCGGCCTGCACGCTGCTGAAAAACGAACATGTGCGCGTCGACGTCGTCTATTCCCTCCTGTCGGACCGCAACAAGCTGATCGTCGACACTTGCGGCATCATCATCTTCCTGCTGCCGGTCACCAGCTATCTGATTTATCTGTCGTGGCCGTTTTTCCTGAAGTCATTCGTGAACGGAGAAGTCTCCAACAATGCAGGCGGCCTGACCCTGTGGCCTGCGAAACTGCTGCTGCCGGCCGGATTCTTTTTCCTCTGGCTTCAGGCCCTGTCTGAACTGATCAAGCGCATCGCAGCCTTGCGCGGCGTGATCCAGCTGGAAACGAAATACGAAAAGCCGATCCAGTAAGCATCAGACCGAGGCGCACAGCATGTTTTCATACGGTCCGATTCCACCCCTGATGTTCGGCGGCATGATCTGCTTCATGCTGTTTGGTTTCCCTGTGGCGTTCTCGCTCGCCGCGGTCGGATTTTCGTTCGGCATCATCGGCATCCTCACGTCGCATTTCGATCCCGTGTTCCTGCAGGCGATTCCGCTGCGCATCTACGGCATCATCTCGAACGATCTGCTGCTCGCGATTCCGTTCTTCACGTTCATGGGCGCGATTCTGGAGCGCTGCGGCCTCGCCGAGGATCTCCTTGAGGGGACGGGACAATTGTTCGGAGCGATGCCGGGCGGCCTGGCCGTGGCGGTGATTCTGGTCGGCGCCGTGCTGGGCGCCATCACCGGCACGGTGGCTGCGTCCGTGATCGCCATGGGCGTCATCTCGCTGCCTGTGATGATGCGCTACGGCTACGACATGAAACTGACGACGGGCGTGATCGCCGCGTCGGGCACGATCACGCAATTGATTCCACCGTCGCTCGTCCTCGTCGTGCTGGCCGACCAGCTCGGCCGCTCAGTCGGCGACATGTATCTCGGCGCGATCGGTCCCTCGATCCTGCAGGTCGTGATTTTCCTGCTCTACATTCTCGCGCTGGCCCTGCTCTACCCGAACATGATGCCGCCGATTCCAGTCGAATCGCGCATGCCCATGGGCTGGAAGCTGATCCGGCGCGTCCTGTGGGGAATGGTCCCCTCCATCGTTCTCATTTTCCTCGTGCTCGGCACCATCTTCATGGGCCTTGCCACGCCAACGGAAGCGGGCGCGATGGGCGCAGTGGGCGCGCTGGCGCTCGCCGCGATGCACGGCCGCCTGAGCTGGACGCTTGTTCGGCAAGGCATGGAATCGACGTCGACGCTGACCTCGATGGTGGTGTTCATCCTGATCGGCTCGACGTGTTTCAGCCTTGTGTTTCAGGGCATGGACGGTGCGCGCTGGATTGAACACATGCTGTCGGGACTGCCGGGCGGAAAGGTCGGCTTCCTGATCTTCGTCAACATCTTCGTGTTTTTTTTGGCGTTCTTCCTCGACTTCTTCGAGATCGCCTTCATCGTGCTGCCCCTGCTCGCGCCAGTGGCGAGCAAACTCGGCATCGATCTGATCTGGTTCGGCGTGCTTCTGTGCGTGAACATGCAAACGTCCTTCATGCATCCGCCGTTCGGGTTCGCACTGTTCTACCTGCGCGGGATCGCGCCGCCCGAGGTCAAGAGCAAGGACATCTATCTCGGCGCCATTCCGTGGGTCGTGATGCAGATCATTCTGGTGATCATCGTCATCGCCTGGCCTGAATCCGTGACATACTGGCTGGATGGTCCGCCGAAGGGCGACCCGAATTCGATTCAGATCGATCTCGGCCCGACGAGCGAACCTCCGCCGCTGAAGTTCTGAGGAGGCCGCCTCCGAATTTGCATACGCGCTGCCGCTTGCTATGTTGGCGCAACGAAAGCAAATTCGGAGGAACGCCCGCATGCCGGCATGCAAAAGCGTGATCGCGCCGCTCGTTCTGGGCGCGCTTGTCGCAGCCGCGCCAGCACTGGCGCAGGATTCGGTCGAAGCCTTCTATCGCGGCAAGACGATCACCATGATGATCGGCTCGAATCCCGGCGGCGGCTATGACGCCTATGGGCGTCTGTTCGGCCGGCACATCAGCAAATACATTCCGGGCCGCCCGCTCATCGTGCCGTCGAACATGGCGGGCGCGGGCGGCAATACGGTGGCGAATTACGTCTATCTGGTCGCGCCGCGCGACGGCACGGTGATCACAGCCTCCTCGCCGGGCTCGCTGCTCGATCCGCTGCTCGCAGAGAAGAACACATTCAAGCACGATCCGCTGAAGTTCAATTATCTGGGCAGCGCCAACGGCGAGGTCTTCTCTTGCTACGCGCATGAAAGCTCGGGCGTGAAGACGTTTCAGGACGCCTTCACGAAAGAGCTGATCGTCGGCGTCAGCGGCGGCACCACGCAGGACATGCCGCGCGCGCTGGTCAATGTGCTGGGCGTGAAATTCCGCCTGATCGCCGGCTATCCGGGCACGCGCGAAATCGCGCTCGCGATCGACAAGGGCGAAGTGCAGGGCATGTGCGGACAGGGCATCGCCAACATGTCGTGGCAGAAGCCCGACTGGTTCGAGCCCGGCTCGCCGATCCGCGTGCTGGCGCAGGAATCGATCAAGGGCGACCCCGAGCTCAATCGCAAGGGCGTGCCGAAGACGCTCGATTTCGCCAAGACCGACGAACAGCGGCAGATTCTCGAAATCGTCTACGCGCAGGGCGTGTTCACGCGGCCCTTCTTCGTCGCGCCCGACGTGCCGAAGGAGCGCGTGGAAGCGCTGCGCAAGGCTTTTGTGCAGGTGATGGCCGATCCCGAATTCCTCGCCGAGGCCGACAAGCAGAAGCTGCAGATCACCCCGATGACCGGTCAGGAACTCGAGGACATGGTTCGCAAGATCTATGCGACGCCGCCCGACATCATCGCCAAGGTGCGCAAGGCGATCGAGGCGCAGTAGGGCGATGAAAATCGGGCGCTTGCCGCGTCGCAACGCCCGTAAGACATCATAGTCGGCCTCGTCCTTCGAGACGCTTGCTTCGCAAGCTCCTCAGGATGAGGCCGCTTTGTAGGCCTCAAATGAAAATGCGCCCTCATGCTGAGGAGGCGCGCAGCGCCGTCTGGAAGCACGAGGGCGACGCTCGAACTGAATGCAAAAAGGCCCCGAACTCTCGTCCGGGGCCTTCCATCACGACGTGATGCGCTTAGCGCGCGCGGGCGCGGATCATGTCGTTGTCGGAGGTGTATTCGGCGACCTGCCACCACAGATACTGGTCGTTGCGGAACGCCATGTAATTGTCGTGGATCTTCTTGAACTTGGGGTTCTTGGCTGAGGTCTCCGCGTAGACCTCCTGCGCCGCCTTGTAGCAGGCGTCCATCACTTCCGGCGGGAAGGCGCGCAGCTGCGTGCCAGCCTGCACGAGGCGCTTCAACGCCGCCGGATTCAGGGCGTCGTATTTCGCCTGCATGTCCTTGTTGGCATAGGCGGCGGCAGCGGTGACGATCGCCTTGTAGTTCTTGGGAAGCGCGTTCCACTTCTCGATTCCGAAACCAAAGTTCAGCATCGCACCGCCTTCCCACCAGCCGGGATAATAGTAGAACGGCGCGACCTTGTTGAACCCGAGCTTCTCGTCGTCATACGGCCCGACCCATTCGGCCGCGTCGATCGTGCCCTTTTCCAGCGCCGGATAAATATCCCCGCCAGCGATGACCTGCGGCACCATGCCGAGCTTCTGACCGACGACGCCCGCGAAGCCGCCGATGCGCATCTTCAGGCCGTTGATGTCCCCGACCGTCTTGATTTCCTTGCGGAACCAGCCGCCCATCTGCGAGCCGGTGTTGCCGCCGGGCAGAGAGTAAACCTTGTAGTCGGTGAGGAACTCGTTGAAGAGATCGATGCCGCCGCCGTGATACATCCAGGCGTCTTCCTGACGCGAGTTGAGGCCGAACGGCACGGCTGTCGCGAACGCGAAGGTCGGATCCTT
>CANJEY010000339.1 GCA_947472615.1 Beijerinckiaceae bacterium | reverse complement strand
GCTGACGCGCGCGTGTTGATGCGCGCCGCGTGTGCAACTTCTCCATTGTCGAGCCGCACGCGCATGATCGTCCGGTCGCCCAGATAAGACACGTCCAGCAATTCGCCGCGCATCAGCGCATCGGGCGCATCCGGCGCGATAGAGACGTCTTCGGGACGAACGGCGGCGGCGACCTTGCGGTCTGGCTGAAGACTGCCGGCCGCACATTCGATCTCGCCGCCCGCCGCGAGCTTCAGTCGCGCAACGCCAGTGGGACCCGCCGCGACCACGGCGTCGAACAGATTGATCTTGCCGATGAAGCCCGCCACGAAACGATCGGCAGGTTCGGCATAGATTTCGCGCGGGGCGCCGATCTGCACGATCTGTCCGGCGCGCATCACCGCGATCCGTTGCGCCATGCCCATGGCCTCGTCCTGATCGTGCGTGACGACCAGAAAGCTCGCGCCGAGTTCGCGCTGGATGCGCATCAGCTCGAACTGGGTTTCCTCGCGCAGCTTGCGGTCGAGCGCCGCCAGAGGTTCGTCGAGCAGCAGCAGTTTCGGCCGGCGCGCCAATGCGCGGGCGAGCGCGACACGCTGGCGTTCACCGCCCGACAACTGACTGATGCGCCGGGTCGCCTTGCCGGACAATTGCACGAGATCGAGCATGTCGGTCACGCGCGGGGCGATCTCGCGCTTCGGCATGCCGGCCTGCACGAGCCCGTACGCGATGTTTCGCTCGACGTTCATGTGCGGAAACAGCGCGTAGGACTGGAACATCATGTTGACCGGCCGCAGATGGGGCGGGTCGCGCGTGATGTCGCGTCCATCCATCGCCACGGACCCGGCGTCCGGCGTCTCGAACCCTGCGATCAGGCGCATCAGGGTGGTCTTGCCGCAACCGGATGGGCCGAGCAGCGCGAAGAACTCGCCGCGCGCGATGTCGAGAGACACGGAACTCACCGCCGCCACTGTCCCGAAATTCCGCGACAGCCCGTCGAGACGCAGCAGCGGTTCAGACATGCGCCGCAGCCGTCATCCGTCGTGCCGCATCGCTTCTTCGAGCCGCGCTTCGAGCACCTGCGGCTTGGTCAGCACGAGCCCGCCACGATTCTTCTCGGCGAGACCCTCCGTCACCAGCGCCGAGAATTCGCGCGTCACCTGTTCACGACGACAGCCGATGCGCGCCGCGATCACATGGTGGAACGGCGGCGGCGTGATGATCTTTTGCCCCACATGGCCGGCGCGCGGATGCGCCAGCCGCAGCAGTTCTGCGTAGAGCCGGTGCTTGAGGTCGAAGACCGAATGTTCGGTGAGGCGCGCGTTACCTTCGCGAATGCGGCCAGACAGCAGGCGCAACACCTTCTGGCACGCCTGCCGCGATGAAAAGATGATGTCGCAGAACGTCGCCGCCGGCATGATGCAGAGTTCGCTGCGCGTCAGCGCGGTGACGTTGGCCGATCGTTCGACCCCGTCGATCGCCGCCAGCTCGCCGAAGAACTGGCCCTGCTGCATTTCGGCGAGAATGATCTCCTTGCCGGACGGGGTGCGGATCAGAATCCGGACCTCCCCGGCGAGAATGAAATACACGTCCGACGAACGGTCCTCGTAATCGACGATGACCTCATTTGTCTCCGCGCGCTTCCAGTTGCAGCGCCGGTCGAACTGCGCCGAGTCGATGTCGGTCAGGTCCTTGAAAAACGGGATGCGATCCAGAGTCTGCATGAATACCCCTGCGGTCGCCCGCGTATCCGCCTGATGCAGCATAGCACGGCTGCGGCGGACGCAAGAGGCGTTCAGGCGACGCCGGCGATCCGCCGCGCCGCCGTCAGGGTGTTCTTCATCAACATGGCGATCGTCATCGGCCCGACGCCGCCCGGCACGGGGGTGATCGCGCCGGCGCGCGCAGCCGCCGCCTTGTAGTCCACGTCGCCCACCAGCCGCGTCTTCGGCTTGCCGGCGGCGTCGACTCCTTCGCCCGGCACGCGGTTGATGCCGACGTCGATCACGATGGCGCCCGGCTTGATCCAGTCGCCCTTCACCATTTCGGGACGGCCAACAGCCGCCACCACGATGTCGGCGCGACCGACCACAGCGGGCAGGTCGCGCGTGCGCGAATGCGCGATCGTGACGGTGCAGTTTTCGATGAGCAGCAATTGCGCCATCGGCTTGCCGACGATGTTGGAGCGGCCGACCACCACGGCGTCGAGCCCCGCGAGCTTCGTTCCCATTGCGGCGGCGGCCGCCTCGAGCAGCAGCATCGAGCCGGCCGGCGTGCAGGGCGCGAGCGCCCGGTCGCGGTCGCCGATCGCCAGCAGGCCGGCGTTCACCGGATGGAAGCCATCGACATCCTTGGCGGGCGAAATGGTTTCGAGCACGAGCGTCGCGTCGATCTGCGCCGGCAACGGCAATTGCACCAGAATGCCGTGGATGGCCGGATCGGCGTTCAATTTCCGCACGAGGTCCACGAGGTCAGCCTGCGAGGTCGTCGCCGGCAGTGTGTGCTGGACAGAATGAAATCCGCAGCCGGCCGCCGCCTTGCCCTTCGAGCGGACGTAGACCTGACTTGCCGGATCTTCGCCGACCAGCACCACCGCCAGACCGGGTTTCACTCGCCCCTCCAGCGCCAGCGCCTCCGTGGCGACGTCCGCCAGCACGCGCTCCGACATGGCCTTGCCGTCGATCGCCAGCGCGCCGAAACCGCTGGGACGCAGGATGGAGGAAGCCACAGGCAAGGACTCGTTCATCATAAGATCAGCTCGGGTCGGGAAATACAGGGAAATCGTCTTCTGGCAGAGCCAAGCGAGGCTGCCAATCGGCATTTAAGCGGAACGCCTTATCGAATTTTCACTAATTACGGCCAGAATTTTCTCAATTGCATCAAGCGTGGCCTATCCCGATGAGTAGACAGACGACGACGCCGACCTCCAGCGGGGCAGGCAGGTTGCGCAAATTCGTCGCGGACCGGCGCGGCGGAACCGCCATGGTGTTCGCGATCTCGTTCGTGCCGGCGGTGATGATGATAGGCCTCGCGGTCGACTTCACCCGCGCGTCGAGCTATTCGGCGAGCCTGAAGGCCGCCACGGATGCAGCGGCGCTGGCGGGCGCGACGATCACGTCCGACCCCCGCAACCCTACCAGCACCAATCTGCATTCGTTGCGACTGGCTGCGGCGAGATCAGCCTTCAACGCCAACATCCTGTCGGATCAGGAAATCACCGGCCTGAAGTTCAACCTACAGGAAGTCACCAACGGCGTTCGCGTCACGACATCCGGGACGGTGCCGAACTACTTCGCCAAAGTCCTGCACCGCCAGAATACATCGCTCGGCGCGACGGCCGAAGCCGCGCTGGCGGCCAACACCAATTACGAAGTCGCGTTCGTTCTCGACAACACTGGCTCCATGGCCCAGTCGAACAAGATGGGCGTGCTGAAGCAGGCCATGTTCAAGTTTCTGCGGAAACTGCAATCCAGCTCCAGCGCCAAGGCGAATGTGCACGCCGGTCTGGTGCCGTTCGACCGCATGGTGCGTGTTGATCCGATGTTCGCGCGCGGCAAGCCCTGGATCAGGCAGCCGAGCCGCGATCTCGGCCAATGGCAGGGTTGCATCGCCGACCGCCAGCAGAACCACGACACGGATGCAGCGCTCCCGACGCCGGCAGACACCTCGACTCTGTTCGACGCCGTCGACGGCAACCTGAACCTCTTCCCCATCACGCCCGCCAGCGTGAGCCCTGTGCCGCCGCTGCCGTTCACGCCCGCCAATTGCGGACTGGCGATGATTCAGCCGCTGACAAACAACTGGAATTCGATGAATTCCGCCATCAACAACATGCAGCCGAACGGCACGACCAATCTGACAATCGGCCTCGCCTGGGGTCTGCAGATCCTGACGCCGGGCGAGCCGTTCAACAGCGCGACGCCGTTCGGCGGCGGCTACACCAAGGTCATGGTGTTCCTGACCGATGGTTTGAACACCCAGAACCGCTGGACCACGAACTCGAACGACATCGACGCCCGCACGCGACTGGCCTGCAACAGCGTCAAGTCGAAGGGCGTCATTCTCTACACCATCGGCGTCATGGACGAAGATCGCGCGCTGCTGGAAAGCTGCGCCTCGACTCCATCGAAGCATTATTTCGCGCCGGACTCGACCCAGATCCCCGATCTTTTCGACATGATCGCCAATGATCTGATCACCGTCCGGCTGGTGCACTGAGCATCAGGCTTTGGAAAAGGCGTAAACCGCCTCGTGCCGTCGCGTCGCGCCCGGCGCAAGCAGGATCATCGACGGCTTCTGCGTCAGATATCCGTTGAACCCGACCGGATCGCCATGCCCGGTCCAGCTTTCGATGCACACAAAGGGCGCAGGCGGGCGCGACCAGAACGCCCAGTGGCGAAAGCCGCTCGTTCCAATGCGCAGACGCGCGCCCGAGCCATCAAGGTATTCGACGCAATCGCTATTGGCGTCGAGAAAGCACAGCGCTTCGTCGGCGAACACGGAATCGAACAGCGGCAGCGCCCTGCCCTGCAGCGGCGCGGGTCTGGTGTCGCTTGAAAACAGGCCGCCCGGCGCAATGCGCGGAACATCGGGCGATTCGTCCCGGTCGAACACAATCGAATGCGCCTGGCGCGCAGCGCGTGTCAGAGGCCAGCGAAAGCCCGGATGCAGCCCGCACGCGTAGGGCAGATCGCGGTCGCCTGTGTTCCGGACATCGAGCGCCACCGACAGGGCTCGCCCCGCCAGCCGATAGGTCGCCTCCAGCACGAATCCGAACGGATAACACGCCCTCGTTTCCGCGTTGTCGCGCAGGGACAGCCGCGCGAAGTCCGCGCCAGACTCGACGAAATCGAAGTCCTCGTGCGCCGCAAAGCCGTGGACGCCCATCTCGTAGGATCGGCCGTCGACCCTGATCCGCCCGTCGCGCGCCCAGCCGACGAGGGGAAACAGGATCGGACTGACGGCCGGCCAGACGGACGGATCGGGCTCCCACAGAAGCTCAATCCCGTCGACGCTCCAGCGCCGCAGTTCGGCCCCCCGGGGCACGATCTCGGCGCGCGCGCCT
>CANJEY010000338.1 GCA_947472615.1 Beijerinckiaceae bacterium | reverse complement strand
GGCACGGGCGGCGACATCAGATAGCCCTGCCCTTCCGACACGCCGCAGCGCAGAAGCGCGGAGCGCTGGTCAGGCGTCTCAATCCCTTCGGCCACGACGCTCATCCGCAATTCGCGCGACAGCCGCACCAGCATGCCGATAACGGCGATCGCGGAGGCGTCCCGGCAGATCGTGTCGACGAAGAATTTGTCGATCTTCATGATGCGCGCGCCCAGCGTCTGGATGTAGGACAGGCCGCTGTGGCCGATGCCAACGTCGTCGAGCGCAACCCGAATGCCGTATTCATTCAGCTGCGCGACCCGTTCGGCGCAGGCGGCGAGATCCTCGATCTGTTCGCGCTCGGTGAGTTCGACAACGACGTGGCGCGGCGAGACCCGCAGCGTCGCCAGCGCGCCGCGCAGTTTGTCGACGAAGTCTGGCTCGGCGAAGTGGCGGGGCGAGATGTTCACCGACACCTTGAAGTTGCGGTCGGCCTTCATGGCGGGGCGCAGATCCGTGAGCGCCTTGCCGAGAATTTGCCAGGTCAGCGGCGCTATACGCCCGTGTTCCTCGGCCAGCTGGATGAACCGCGACGGCGGCACGATTGTCCCGTCTGCCTTGACCCACCGGGCCAGAACCTCGCAACCGACGATCGCCCCCGAACCCAGATTGCAGATCGGCTGCAGGTACGGAACGAATTCACTGGCTTCGAGCGCGCGGTCGATTTCCACCGCAGGCCCCGGCGGCCGGGCGATCAGCTTCGCCAGCACCGCGCCAAACAGCAGCCCAAAAAAGCCGGCCAGCGACACGATCGGATAATAGGGCTCGCGGTCCCATTGCGAGAAGGCCTTCTGGCTCACGCGAATCGTGGCGCGGATCGGATAGCGTTCGGATTCGGCGCGCAGCATCACGCCGCCGGCGCTTTCATCGATCTGCGCGGCGGCCGACGAACGGGCGATCGCGTGTCCGTCCGTCAATTCCATAATGACTTCGCTGTCGTCGCGCAGGTCGCCCGGCATGACGTCGAACAGCGACGAGTTGATGCCGATGATCGCCGCCAGCGATTTCTCCTCGTCGACATCCTTCAGCACGCCGAGCGCGACGCCGGAGAATTGTTCGACGCGAAACACCCGTAGCGCCTGATCCGTGCGGGCCGGCAGCATCTCGTCTCGGCTGGCCCAGCCCTTGTCGAATTCCAGCGTCTCTTCATAGGCCGAACAGCGGACCATGCCATCGCGCGTCAGCAGCCGGATGTCCTTGACGGAGCCGCGCTGATAGACGTGCAGACGCACCGACTGCATTTCGGAGGGTTCGCAACTCACCCGGCCGCGCCCGGCGAATTCATCCAGCGTCAGCGCGCCGTAGTCGATCGCCGTCTCCAGCCGCCGCAGCGCCACTTCGCCGATATCAACCATCTGTCGCGACCGCTGCTTGTCGATCAGCATCTCGGCCGCGAAGTGTCCGGCGACGCAGAACGTCAGCGCCGCGCCGATCGCGATCATCGCGCTCTTGAAAAGGGGAACCTGAATCCGCATCCGTTTTCCGGCCGGCCAAACGTCAACGCAATGGCGCAAAAGCTAGGCCCGAGCGGCTCAACGAGGGCTTAATGCCGCCGCATTCCAGCCGTCGAGGTTAACAAAGCGCGCTTGCCGCAGGCAGGAAGCGGTGAATTGCGCGCTCCGACGCTTGACGCGGACCGCGCCGACGGGGTGATTGTCGCCAACCGATCGGATCACCACGTGCCGCCCCATTTCAAGGTCGAACGCAGTCTGAAGACAAAAGGCGTCTGGCCCGTGGCGGGCGTCGACGAGGCCGGGCGCGGTCCGCTGGCCGGACCTGTCGCGGCGGCGGCCGTTATCCTCGATCCGCGCCGGATTCCGCCGGGCCTGGACGATTCCAAGAAACTGACAGCCGACCGGCGCGAAGAACTGGCCGACGCGATCTTCGCCCACGCCATCGCGGTGGGAGTGGGGCTTTCGTCGTCGGTCGAGATCGACGCCATCAACATCAGGCAGGCGACTCATGCGGCCATGCGCCGCGCGTTGCGCGCGCTGTTCGTGTCGCCGGCGCATGTGCTGATCGACGGCAACGATCTGCCCGCCGATCTGCCCTGCCCCGGACAGACGATCGTGTCGGGCGACCAGCTGTCGCTGTCGATCGCGGCGGCCTCGATCGTCGCGAAAGTGACGCGCGACAGGCTGATGCGGCGCCTCGGCGCGGCGTTTCCGGCCTATGGATTCGACCGGCACGCGGGCTACGGAACCCCCGCCCATCTCGACGCCCTGAAGCGCGAAGGCCCCTGCGAATTTCATCGCCGCAGCTTTGCGCCGGTGCGCGGCCGGTAACGGCCTCTTAATGCCTCTGTGCAGGCTTGCTAAACCTTTCCGAAATCATCGCGATTTTTAACGAAGACGTTCAGAAACAGGACGCCCTATCGGCCGCCCCGTACACCCGGTTTTTACCCTGCGGAAGGCATATTCGCACCTGTCAGTTGCGTAACCGGTGTGTGTTTCATGCGTATTGCACGTGCCGGAGCGGCCGGCTCGAAGTCCCAGATTCAGGTCACGCGTACTGGGACTTCGACCGTCCGCCCCGCCGTGCCACGCACGCTGCCGCTCGATGACATCATCATCGGCGATTGTGTCGAGGCGCTGGGCGGACTGCCCGAAAATTCCATCGATCTGATCTTCGCCGATCCTCCGTACAATCTGCAGCTCGAAGGCGGCCTGTCGCGGCCCGACCAGAGCGTCGTGGATGCGGTGGACGACGACTGGGACAAGTTCGCCAGCTTCGGTGACTACGACGCGTTTACCCGGCGCTGGCTGAGCGCGGCGCGGCGGGTGATGAAGCGCGATGCGACGATCTTCGTCATCGGCTCGTACCACAACATTTTCCGCGTCGGCTCGATCATGCAGGATCTGGGCTTCTGGATTCTGAACGACATCGTCTGGCGCAAGGCCAACCCGATGCCGAACTTCCGCGGCCGCCGCTTCACCAACGCCCATGAGACGATGATCTGGGCGTCGCGCAGCGCCGAGGGCAAGGGCTACACGTTCAATTACGAGGCGCTGAAGGCCGGCAACGAGGATTGCCAGGTGCGCAGCGACTGGTTCATGCCGATCTGCACCGGCGCCGAGCGTCTCAAGGACGACAACGGCCGCAAGGTTCACCCGACCCAGAAGCCCGAAGCCCTGCTGGCGCGCATCATGCTCGCGGCCTCCAATCCGGGCGACGTGATCTTCGACCCCTTCTTCGGCTCCGGCACCACGGGCGCCGTGGCGCGCCGGCTGGGCCGCCACTATGTCGGCGTCGAGCGCGACGAAACCTATGCAAAAGCCGCCCGCGCGCGCATCGCGGCCGTGGAGCCGCTGCCGAAAGAGGCCATCGCGGCCGTCCCCGCCAAACGCTCCGAACCGCGCGTCGCCTTCGCGTCCGTGGTGGAGACAGGCCTGATCGCGCCCGGCACGGTGCTGACCGACGAAAAGCGCCGCCACACAGCGATCGTGCGCGTCGACGGCGCGCTCGCCTTCGGCAACATGATCGGCTCGATCCACAAGATCGGCGCGCTGGCGCAAGGCCTGCCGGCCTGCAACGGCTGGACCTTCTGGCACATCGAACGCCAGGGCAGGTTGGAGCCGATCGACGCATTACGCTCGACGATCCGTGCGGAGATGCGCGAAGCGGCTGAGTAAGTGGGCAGCGCAGCAGCGCCGTGAAAGACCAGTCGCTCTGACCGCCGCCGGCAGCCCCCGTAGAGTATTCTTCAGCCCTAGAAACCGATCCAGATGCCCCGGCTGTTTCCCTCCCCCGCCGGGGAGGGAAGCTGCGTGGCGCGGCGATTCGATTTCTTGAAAGGCTAAGCCGGAATTGCAGTATCAGGCGAAGCTGGATTTGTCGGAGTCGTTTCCCCTACTCATCCTTCGCCCAGATCACCCGCCGCACCGCCACCGCCGCCGCCATGCCGGCGAGTTGCGCCAGGATGAACCCCGCCACGCCCGAGGGCGCGATGCCGGCAAAGGTGTCGGACAGCGAGCGCGCGATCGTCACCGAGGGGTTTGCGAAGGACGTGGAGGCTGTGAACCAGTAGGCAGCGGTGATGTAGAGGCCGACCGCATAGGGAATCGCGGCCCGCGCGCGGGCGAGGCAGCCGAAGATCGCCAGCAGCAGCCCGAAGGTCGCCACGGCTTCCGAGAACCATTGCGCCGCGCCGGCCCGCACCGTCGTGGAGGTCTGCCAGACGGGCAGGTCGAACATCAGATGCGCGGCCCACACGCCCGCCACCGCGCCGGCGAGTTGCGCCAGCAGATAGGGCGCGGCGTCGCGCCAGCGGAATTCGCCCTGCAGCGCGAAGGCCAGCGTCACGGCCGGGTTCATGTGCGCGCCCGACACGGGACCGAAGATCTGGATCAGCACGACCAGCATCGCGCCGGTGGCGATCGTGTTGCCCAAGAGGGCGATCGCCACATTGCCGCCCGCCAGCTTGGCGCCCATGATTCCGGAGCCGACGACGGTCGCCAGCAGAAACGCGGAGCCCAGCGCTTCCGCCAGCAGCCGCCGTCCGAGAGGTTCAGTCATGTCGAGGCCTTTGCGCTTGCTCCGTCCATGCGGCCGATGTCGCCAAGCTTGCCGCGCAGCGTCAAGCCGTCGAGCTTGCCGATCGGCAACCCGACGAAGGCCGAGATGCGGTTGCGCATGTAGCGGAACGCCTCCGCGAACGCGCGCTCCTTCTCGATCTCTGAGCCTTCGACGTGCGAGGGGTCTTCGATGCCCCAATGAGCGCTCACCGGCTGACCCGGCCAGAACGGGCAGGCTTCGCCCGCAGCGCTGTCGCAGACTGTGAAGATGAAATCCATCTTCGGCGCATCGGGAGCAGCGAATTCGTCCCAGGTCTTGGAGCGGAAGCCTTCCGACGGGTAGCCGAACGCCGCCAGCGTCTTCAGCGCCAGCGGATTGACCTCGCCCTTCGGCTGGCTACCGGCGGAAAACGCCCGGAAGCGCCCCGCCCCGTCCTTCTGCAAAATGCCTTCGGCGAGAATGGAGCGGGCGCTGTTGCCGGTGCACAGGAACAGCACAT
>CANJEY010000337.1 GCA_947472615.1 Beijerinckiaceae bacterium | reverse complement strand
GTCCTGGCGCTCGCCGTCTATGACGTGAAGGGCGACGACACCAAGATCGTGCGCTTCCTGCTGCCGATCGGCCTGCAGATCAGCCCGGGCTTCCGCTTTGCGGTCGACAAGGGCGCTGCGCTGGAAGGGAAATACGAGATCTGCTTCCCTAACGGATGCTTCGCCGAATCCAAGGTCAAGCAGCCGGTCGTCGAGCAGCTCAAGAAGGGCACGAACCTCAGCGTCAGCGTCAAGAATCAGGTCGCCGCAGAGGTGATCTTCTCGATGCCGCTCGCAGGCTTCGGCAAGGCGTTCGACGGCCCGGCCATGGACCCGCAGGTTCTCGCCCAGAAGGAGCAGGAATTACAGCAGGCGATCCAGAAGCAGGCCGAGGAACAGCGCAAGGCGCTCGAAGCCGGCGGCGGCGCTGCGCCGGCTCCGGCCGCCGCCCCGAAGTAAGCCGCAGAGCTTCAACGAAATTAGGCGCGGGGAGCAATCCTCGCGCCTTTTTTATATCAAGCTGCCGTGGTCAGGCTCAGTGCCCGGTGGATTGTTTCATCCGGTACACGCCGGCCTTGGCGGGTTCGAAGTTCGCCGCGATCTGCGGATGCCGGAACGGCTGCCCGGTGTCGTCGGGCAGCAGGTTCTGCTCCGACACATAGGCGACATACTCGGTCTCCGCGTTCTCGGCGTAGAGGTGGTAAAACGGCTGATTCTTCCGCGGACGCACGTCCACCGGGATCGACTGCCACCATTCCTCGGTATTGGCGAATTCGGGATCGACGTCATAGACCACGCCCCGGAACGGATATTTCCGGTGCTTGACCACATGGCCGATGCCATACTTCGCTTCGCGGACGATCATACTCACACCCTGCCGAAACCGCTGGCTTGGTAGGCGGGTCGCCGGACCCTGTCAACGAAAGACCACGCGAGACGGCGGGCCTCCATCGCCAAGTCTCTAGAAATCATAGATTTTCGCGAAGTCCGGGTCTTTCGCCGCGACCTGCCGGGCGAGATCGACGATGACCTTCGCCTGTTTCCAGGTGGCGTCGTCCTGCATCTTGCCGTCGATCATCACCGCGCCGGAACCATCCGGCATGGTCTCCAGAATACGCCGAGCAAAGGCGACTTCCGCTGCGTCGGGCGAATAGACCTTCTTGGCGATGCCGATCTGTGAGGGATGGAGCGTCCACGCGCCCGCGCAGCCCATCAGGAAGGCGTTGCGAAACTGCGCCTCGCAGGCGGCGGCGTCGGAGAAGTCGCCGAAAGGGCCGTAGAACGCCTTGATCCCGGCCGACGCGCAGGCGTCCACCATCTTGGCGACCGTGTAGTGCCAGAGATCCTGCTGGTAGGAGGCGCGCGCGCCGCCATCGGCCGTGCTGTCGGCCAGCACCCGGTAATCGGGATGGCCGCCGCCAACGCGCGTGGTCTTCATGGCGCGTGACGCCGCCAGATCCGCCGGGCCTAGGCTCATGCCGTGCATGCGCGGCGAGGCGGTCGCGATCGTCTCGACATTCTTGACGCCTTCGGCGGTTTCCAGAATGGCGTGGATCAGGATCGGCTTGGGCAGCGCGTGCCGCGCTTCGAGTTGCGCCAGCAATTGATCGAGATAATGGATGTCCCACGGCCCCTCGACCTTGGGCAGCATGATCACATCGAGCTTGCCGCCCACTTCGGCGGCGATCTGCATCACGTCGTCGAGCGCCCACGGCGAATTCAGCGCGTTGATGCGCGTCCACAGGCCGGTTGAGCCGAAATCAGTCGATTTCGCCATTTCAATGAAACCGCTGCGCGCAGCCTCCTTGGCGTCGATCGGCACGGCGTCCTCGAGATTGCCGAGCACGACGTCGACCTGCTTCGCCAGTTCGGCGGCGCGTGCGCGGACCTTTTCCACATGCGGCGGGACGAAATGAATCATCCGTTCGACCCTGACGGGCAATTCGCGCAAGGGCGCGGGCGCCCCGATGGCGAGCGGTTCGAAAAACTTGCGGGGAAGCTTCATGGATGTCTCCCGTATGTTGCATTGCACAATAACGCCCGGCCGGCGTTTTGCGCAACACAACCTTCGCCTTCCATGCAGCTTTCGCGCCTTGCAGCTCCGGACGCGCTGGGACACGATGCGGACATGATGAACGCGCGCGACTTCGCGGAATTGCTGACAACGACCGAAATGGCCGAAGCCGACCGGCTGACCATCGCGGCTGGAACGCCCGGCATCGTGCTGATGGAGAACGCCGGCGCGGCGGTGGCGGCCGAAGCGTCGCGCCTGCTGGGACGCAGTGGCCTCGAAGCCCTCGTTCTGTGCGGGCCCGGCAACAACGGCGGCGATGGATTCGTGGCGGGCCGCCTGCTGCGCCAGATGGGTTATGGCGTCACGATGGCGCTATTGGGCGACCCGCAAGGTCTGCGGGGCGATGCGCTCGAAGCGTTCCGACGATGGGATGCGCCGGTCATTCCGCTACGCGACGCGTCGCCTGCGGGTTCCGACCTCGTCATCGACGGGTTGTTCGGCGCTGGGCTGGCGCGCGATCTCGACGGCGAGGCGCGTGCGGCCGTCGAACGGCTGAACGCATGGTCGGCTGCGTCCCGAAAGCCGGTTGTGGCCATTGACGTTCCGTCCGGCCTTGACGGCGACACCGGCGCGGTGCGCGGAGCATCTGTCCGGGCGACAAGCAGCGTCACCTTCTTCCGCCTGAAGCCCGGCCATCTGCTGCTGCCGGGGCGCGTGCTGTGCGGCCGCACCATCGTGGCCGACATCGGCATCGGGTCTGGCGTGCTGGATGCGATCGCGCCGAAGACGTTCGAAAATGCGCCGCCACTGTGGCTGAGGGACTTTCCACATCCGGCGGTCGAGGGCCACAAATACGTTCGCGGCCATGCGCTGGTGGCGACGGGCGGCGCGACCACCACCGGGGCGGGGCGTCTCTCGGCGCGCGGCGCACTGCGAGCAGGGGCGGGGCTTGTGACGATCGCGTCGCCCCGGGAGGCGCTCGCCGTCAACGCTGCGCATCTGACGGCGATCATGCTGCTCGCCTGCGACGGACCGGCTGAATTTGAAGCTATTCTGGCCGATCGCCGCAAGACCGCGTTTGCGATGGGGCCGGGCTTCGGAATCGGTCCCGCGACGCGCGAAATGATCGCGGCGGCGTTGACGCATCATGGGCATGCGCGCGCGACTGTGCTCGATGCCGACGCGCTGACGAGTTTCGCGGGCGAAGCTGAAGCACTTGCTCGCCTCATCGCCTGCGCGCCTGGGCCCGTGGTGCTGACTCCCCACGATGGCGAATTCGCCCGCCTGTTCGGCGATCTGGAAGGTTCGCGGCTGGCGCGCGCGAGGTCGGCGGCTGCGCAGATCGGGGCGACCATTGTGCTGAAGGGGCCAGACACGGTGGTGGCGCATCCCGATGGTCGCGCCTCCATTGCGGCCAATGCGCCGCCATGGCTCGCCACGGCGGGGTCGGGCGACGTGCTGACCGGCTTCGTCACTGGCCTGCTGGCGCAGGGCATGGGGGCGTTCGAGGCGGCGTCTGCGGCAGTCTGGCTGCATGGCGCAGCCGCGCAAGCATTCGGGCCGGGCCTCATCGCCGAGGACATCGGCGAAGCGCTGCCGCGCGTGCTGCGGGACTTGCTGATGCCGGTTACTTCACCTCGTACCACGCCCACATGCCGCTGACGGCGTGCTCCATGACGCCGCCGGCCAGCCGCCATTTGCCGGGATTGTCGGCCACGAACGCCACCCGCACGGTTTTGCCCGGGGGAACGATGACGCTGTCGCGCCAGTAAGGCTCCCAGCCATCGTCGAGCAGATGTAATTGCCGCAGCACATGGCCGTGCAAACGAATGATCTGGGCGACTCTTGTTTTGTTGATAAATCCCAGCGACACAGGGGTTCCACGTGAAACCGAGAACAGCGGCTTTTCGTTCAGCGCCTTGCCGGACTTGCCTTTGATGCGCCAGACGGGCGGCGCGCCGGGACCGGAGCAGGCGGGTTTCATCTCCCCGCCGCCCTCGATGTTCAGATCAAGCCGGGTGGCTTTGTCCAGCCGGATGACGGGGGGCAGCGCCTGATTGAGGGCAGGGCCGACGATCTTCGGCAGCGGCGGGCGCGCCGCGCCCTTCAGGTCGAACGCGAGCAGGTCGCGATCAGGCCCGCCGCCGAAGCTGTCGGTCCCGGTCATGCGGATCGCGGCGCGTTCGCCAGCCCCGGACGGGAGATCGAACAGCAGGTCGAAGCGCGCGCCCGGCCCGACCGGCAAAGTGCGCCGCACCGGCTCGAAAGCCCCGCAAGGCTGGCCGTCGACGCCGATCACCAGCGGCAGAAATCCCTCGAACGTCACCGCCATGATGCGCGCATTCGCCAGATTGGCGAGCCGCAGCCGCACGCGTGATCCGGGTTCGATCTCGACGCGTTGCGGCGCGGCGATCCGGTTGCAGGTGACGAGCCCGCCGATGCGGCCGGCGCCCGCATAATCGGCCAATGAGCTGAAGCTGTGGCGGCCCGCAGCGGAGCAGGTTTCCAGCGCGCCCTTCGGATCGAGCCTCCAGTCCTGAATGACGGCGATCACTTCTCGATGGGCCGGCGGCGGCTCGGTCTCCTCGACGATCAGCAGGCCGCAGAGCCCGCGCGCCGTCAGCTCGTCCATGCCTGTTTCGGAGGCTGCGTGATACCAATAGGTACCGGCGTCCGGGACGGTGAAGCGATAATCGAACGACTGGCCGGGCGGGACCGGTTTCTGGGTCAGGCCGGGCGCGCCGTCCATGGAATTGTCGATCCGCACGCCGCCCCAGTGGATCGCCATCGGATGGTCGAGCCGGTTGACGAAGCGGATTTTGACTTCGTCGCCTTGCCGGTAGCGCAATACGGGGCCGGGGGTGGTGCCGTCGAAGCCCCAGATTTCGGTTTCGGCTGCGGGTTCTGGTGCAATGCGCGTGGTCGCGCGCCGGGCTTCCAGCCCGCGAAATCCATCGGACTGTGCCGACACGGGCGCGGGCGCAAATATCGCCGCGCCGGCCGCCATGAGCGTTCTGCGGGTGATGGTCATCGGCGCGTCAGAGCCAGCGTCGGACGCGTTCGCAATAGACCGTGAAGGCGTG
>CANJEY010000336.1 GCA_947472615.1 Beijerinckiaceae bacterium | reverse complement strand
TCTTCGGCGCATCTTCCGCAGGGCATGACGCTCGCCTCCACCTGGCACGCGCTGCTCACCGGCGACGGGCGCGTCGGCGAAGCGTTTGCGGCTGCGCAACTTGGATCGCACAATGCGGCGGTGTCGCTCAACGCCGCCATGTCGGTCGGCGGCGTGCTGATCGAGATCGAACCCGGCGCGACGATCAACGAGCAGATCGAGATCGTTTTCGCCAGTTCCGGCCTCAAGCCGCAGGCGATCTTCTCGCGTTCGGCGGTAATCCTTGGTGCGGGCTCAGGGCTGCGGCTTATCGAGCGTCGTTTGGGCGGCGAGGGCGCGCCCGTGCAGCGCAACGAGACGCTGTTCCTGTCGATCGGACCCAACGCCTATGTGCGGCACGCGGCGGTCTACGAACACGCCGGGCTCGAGACCACCGATGTCGTCAGCCTGCTGGCGTCGCTCGCCGAAGGCGCGCTGCTGCAATCAACGACGCTGACGTTCGGCGCAGGACTGCGGCGGCGCCAGTGTTTCGTGCGACTCGACGGACCGCAGGCGCAATGCATGTTCAGCGGCGTCAGCCTGCTGCGCGGAACCGAACACGCCGACACGACGATCGAACTCGAACACGTCGCGCCGCACTGTGAAAGCCGCGAGACGTTTCATCATATCGTCGATGGCGGCGCGACGGGCGTATTTCAGGGCCGCATTCGCGTCGCACCCCACGCGCAGAAGACCGACGGGCGCATGCGTTCGCGGGCGATCCTGCTGTCGCCCGACGCCGCGATGTATAACAAGCCCGAACTCGAAATCTTCGCCGACGACGTGTCGTGCGGCCATGGCGCGACCTGCGGACAACTCGACGAACAGCAATTGTTTTATGCGCAATCGCGCGGTCTGCCGAAGGCTGAGGCCGAGGCGCTGATCCTTGAAGGCTTCGCTGGCGAAATCCTCAACGAAATCGGCAACGAGGCGCTACGCGAAGCGCTGATGAACGAAGCACGGGCGTGGCTCGCCCGGCGAGGACCATGATGCAGAACGCCGCGCCTTATGATGTGATGAAGATCCGCGAGGACTTTCCGATCCTCGCGGAGCGGCCCTATGGCAAGCCGCTGGTCTATCTCGACAACGCCGCCTCGGCGCAGAAGCCGAAGCAGGTGATCAACCGCATGGTTCACGCTTACGAGCACGAATATTCCAACGTGCATCGCGGCCTGCATTATCTGGCCAACGCTGCGACGGACGCCTTCGAGGCGGCGCGTGAATCCGTGCGTTCGTTTCTCAATGCAGAATCGACAGACGAGATCATCTTCACGCGCTCGGCCACCGAAGCGTTGAACTTGGTCGCGTCGTCGTTTGGGCTAGCGCATATCGGCGAGGGCGATGAAATCGTCCTGTCGATCATGGAGCATCATTCCAACATCGTGCCGTGGCACTTTCATCGCGAGCGCAAGGGCGCGGTGCTGAAATGGGTCGGAGTCGACGACGACGGCAATTTCTCGATCGAGGAGTTCGAACGCTCGCTGACCAAGCGGACGAAGATCGTCGCCATCACGCATATGTCGAATGTCCTCGGCACCGTGCCGCCGATCGCCAAGATCGTCGAGATCGCGCACGCGCGCGGCATTCCCGTGCTGGTCGACGGTTCGCAGGGCGCGGTGCATCTCGATGTGGACGTGCGGGCGCTCGACGTCGATTTCTACATCGTCACAGGCCACAAGCTCTATGGGCCCACCGGCATCGGGGCGCTCTACGGCAAGCGCAAATGGCTCGAAACCCTGCCGCCGTTCAACGGCGGCGGCGAGATGATCGAGACGGTGACAATGGACAACGTCACCTACAATTCGCCGCCGCATCGCTTCGAGGCCGGCACGCCGCCGATCGTGCAGGCCATTGGCCTCGGCGCGGCGCTCGACTATATGCGCGGCGTTGGCCGCGACCGCATTCGCGCGCACGAAGACTCGCTCGGCAAATACGCGCACGAACGGCTGGCGCGGCTGAACTCGATCCGCATCTTCGGCCATGCGCCCGACAAGGGCGCCATCGTGGCGTTCGAGATGAAGGGCGCGCATGCGCACGACGTGGCGACGGTGATCGATCGTTCCGGCGTCGCTGTGCGGGCCGGCACCCATTGCGCCATGCCGCTGTTGCAGCGGTTCGGCGTCACCTCGACCTGTCGCGCCTCGTTCGCGCTCTACAACACCCATGACGAAATCGACGCGCTCGTCGAGGCTTTGGCGAAGGCCGAAGCCCTGTTCTCCTGAGGACATCAGATGACTGACGCCTCCGCACCGGATTCACGCGAAGTCCAGCCCAACAAGCCGGACTTCAACCTCGATGCCGGCATTCCGCCGGAAGAACTGGACCGGCTGACCGACGACATCATCGCGGCGCTGAAGTCGGTCTATGATCCGGAGATTCCGGCCGACGTTTATGAACTGGGGCTGATCTACAAGGTCGACATCGACGACAGCCGTTTCGTGTCGATCGACATGACGCTGACGGCGCCAGGTTGCCCGGTGGCGGGCGAAATGCCGAAATGGGTCGAGGATGCGGTGATAGCCGTGCAGGGCGTCTCCGGCGTCAAGGTTGGAATGGTGTTCGATCCGCCGTGGGATCAGAGCCGCATGTCGGAAGAAGCCCGTGTCGCGCTGAATATGTGGTGACGATGCGCATCGCCCGGTTTCGCCAACTCGCTGTCGCGCTGCTCGTCCTCGGGGCGACGCCCGCGTGGGCGGACGACGACGGCGATTGTTACGGAACGTGGGATCTCGGCAAGCCGTCGAGCATTGGCGTGGCGAGCGTCACGGCGAAGCCGCGCCTCAACTTCATCAAGAGCGCCAGCGAGCAGAAGTCCTGCCCAGCGGATACGGCCGCCTGCCGCCAGCGCGCCTATGTGGTGACGGGCGACAGCGTTGTGACGCTGGGAACGCGCGGCGCGTTCACCTGTGCAGTCTTCATCGGTCCGAAGGGTAGGGCGGCGGCTGGCTGGGCGCCGACAGCCAGCCTCGCGTCGAAGCAGCTTCCCGGCGCGATCAGGCTGGACGACTGGCTGGGCGAATGGTCCGGCGGGCCAGAGCAGACGATCAGGATCAAGCGCGGCCCGAAGCCAGGCGTGCTCAGCGTCAGCGGCGACGCCACCTTCGGGGCGCTCGATCCGGCGCGCGTGCGTCGCGGCGCGGTCAACATTGGCGAATTCGCCGGCGACGCCTCGCCCAAGGGCGCGCTGATCAATCTGACGACCGACGAGACGGGCGGATCGCGCGATGCGTTCGAACCCCAGGAGAGTCAGAATTGCAGCGTCCGCATGCTGCATCTTGGCGCCCTGATGCTGGTCGAGGATAATTTCAATTGCGGCGGCCTCAACGTGACCTTCACGGGAGGCTACCGCCGCAAGTGATATCGGGGCCTGCCGTTCGGCGGGAATCGTCCTATATTGAGTTCCAATGCGTCGCCGGGCCTTTAACCCGGCCGATGGAGACCGGAATGGCAAACCTGAAGCCGCGCTTCAAAGTCATGTCGCTGACCGACGCCGCAGCCGCGCGTGTTCGCGAAATCATCGACAACGCCGACAAACCATTCGAGGCGCTGCGCGTCGGCGTCAAGAACGGCGGCTGCGCCGGCATGTCGTACACGATGGAATGGGCCGAAGAGATCGGTAAATTCGACGAGGTGGTCGAGGACAAGGGCGTCAAGGTGGTCATCGACCCCAAGGCGATCCTGTTCCTGCTCGGCACGGAGATGGATTTCCGCACCGACAAGCTGTCGGCCGGGTTCGTGTTCAACAATCCGAACCAGACTTCGGCCTGCGGATGCGGCGAGAGCGTCGCGATTGAGCCTGCGAAGCCGGAAGCCATCGAGGCGGCGCGCGCCTGAGATGGATGCTGCGGCGCTTGAAGACCTGTTCGGGCCGCTCGGTCCCGTCACAGTCAAACGCATGTTCGGCGGCTACGGGGTTTGGGCGGACGGGCTGATGTTCGCGCTGCAGACGGGCGGCGAAATTTTCATCAAGACTGATGACGAGACGCGGCCGCTGTTCGAGGCGGCGAGCCTGCGTCCTTTCATCTACACGGCGCGCGGCGAACAGCGCGCCACTTCATATTGGCTACTGCCCGACGCCGCGATGGACGACGAGACAGAATTGCGCCGCTGGTGCGCGCTGGCGATGGAGGCTGCGCGGCGAACGGCGGCCAGAAAGCCGAAACGTTCCGCGAAAGCCGGCGGCGCGCGGACGCTGAAGAATGCAGCGGCTGCGACCAGCAAAAAGCCTGCCGTCCCCAAGCGGTCCAGATAACTCGCGGCGCCGGAGCGGCGTCTCAGCCCTTCGCCTTCAGGCTCGTCCGCATGAAGTCGAGCACAGCCTCGCCGAAGGCGTCGTCGCCGGTATTGAAGCTCAGAACGGTCGAGACGTGGTTGTGGCCCTTCTGCCAGTAGATGCGCGGCGCCTTGCCGTCGCGACGCGTCACGGCGGCGGCGAGGTCGAGCGTCGGGGCGCACAGCATGACTGGGTCGTATTCGGCGACGCTGAGGAACAGCGGGATCTTGCAATTCTCGATGTGCACGATCGGCGATCGGTCTTCGTATTTCGCCGCGTCGGTTCCGAAATAGCCCTTCACGTTCGGCGGCCAGGCGCCGCCGCGCAGATCGTAGACGCCGCTCGCCAGAATAGCCGCGACCGGCGGGTTGCGGGCGTCGCGCACCTTCGGATGGAACAGGCTGGTCGCCGCGTGCGTGGCGCCGGCAGACTGCCCGAACAGGAAGATGCGGTCGGGGTCGCCGCCATATTGGGCGATGTTGGTCCAGACCCAGGCCATCGCACTCGTCGCGTCTTCCGCCCCCGCCGGCCATCCGAAGGTCGGCGCGAGGCGATAGTTCGCAATTACCGTGATGACGTTGTGGCGGGCGAACCAGCGGCCGAGATTGCCGTAGAAGATCTCGTCACCACGCTTGTCGCCGCCGTTGAAGCCGCCGCCCGGAATATAGACGATGACCGCGCGCCGGCCGTCGCGCGTCGGCGTGTAGATGTCGAGCTTCTGGCGGTCATTCGACCCGTAGGGAACGTCGTAGGCCGTCTCGATCTCAGGACTCTGCTGCACGAGCGGCGCGTA
>CANJEY010000335.1 GCA_947472615.1 Beijerinckiaceae bacterium | reverse complement strand
GCGAGGCCGGTGAGGTTTTCGGTCAGTACCGGATTGCGCTTGTGCGGCATGGCCGACGAGCCCTTCTGGCCCTCGGAGAAAAACTCTTCCGCCTCGAGCACTTCAGTGCGCTGCAGATGGCGGATTTCGATGGCGAGCCGTTCGATGGAGGACGCCACGACGCCGAGCGTCGCGAAAAACATCGCGTGCCGGTCGCGCGGGATCACCTGCGTCGACACGGGCTCGACCGCGAGGCCGAGTTTTGCCGCCACGTGTTCTTCGACGCGCGGATCGATGTTGGCGAAGGTGCCGACCGCGCCGGAGATCGCGCAGGTGGCGACTTCCTTGCGGGCGTTGACGAGGCGTTCGCGGCAGCGCGCGAACTCCGCATAGGCCTCGGCCATCTTCAGACCGAACGTCACCGGCTCGGCGTGAATGCCGTGCGAGCGGCCGATGGCGGGCGTCATCTTGTGCTCGAACGCGCGTTTCCTGATAGCGGCGAGCAGGGCGTCGACGTCTCTGATGAGAATGTCGGAGGCGCGCGCCAGTTGCACGGCGAGGCAGGTGTCAAGCACGTCGGACGACGTCATGCCCTGATGCACGAAGCGCGAGTCGGGGCCGATGAATTCGCCCAAATGCGTCAGGAAGGCGATCACGTCATGCTTGGTGACGCGTTCGATTTCGTCGATGCGCTCGACGTCGAACGTCACATGGCCGGCGCGCTCCCAGATCGCCTTTGCGCTTTCCTTCGGAATGACGCCGATCTCGGCGAGCGCATCGCAGGCGTGCGCTTCGATCTCGAACCAGATGCGGAACCGCGTCTGCGGATCCCAGATGGCGACCATTTCGGGGCGGGAGTAGCGGGGGATCATGTGAGACTCTCGTGGTTATGGTGATGTTCGCCAGACAGTCGGCCATTCGGTTTCGAGGGCATTGCAAGTGAGCAATTGCGTTTGGGACTGCAATACGAATGCTTGCCCATTCCACGCATATGCGCCCTGCACACCGCAATCGGATGGGCCGCGTGCTTTGGCAAAGTAGGAGATCAGACCTAACTCGGGATCGTACTCGGCGTTCATAAGCGTCACGTCGCCCGGCGTCGTCGCTTTGGCAAACAGGACAGGTCTGGCGTTGCCGACATTGGAGCCAGTCACGATCCAGAACCGGCTGGTAAAATTGTATGCGAAACTTTCGCAATGAAGTTGCACCAGAGACAGGCCCGCCGACAGCCGCCATATTTCGCCGTCGTCGCCATCGGACTTTCTGCGATCCTCGGACATTCCTTGCCGTCAGACAGTTTGAGACGGCGGCCAAGGGACTTCAGGACCTTTTCGTCGGCGCTGTTCAGATTGCTGGTCGATACTGGCTTGAGTTTCGGGAGCGGCCTTGCGGCGGGGACGGTGGATGCAGGCTTGGGCCCACGCCGGATGAGCGCCGTGACCGTGCCAATTCGTCCCTGCGCTTCGTCGATCGCCAGCAGCGCTGCGGCCAGTCCGGCGAGAGAGAAACTCGCGCGCTTGTCGCCATTGGCGAACGTCGCCGTGGTTGCCTTTGAGGCGATGGCGAGAAATTGCTCAACCAGATGTTTTCCAGCGTATTCGGTCGGCGCGTCGAGAAGCGTCGCGCCGGCCTCGTTCATGTCTGAACCAGAGAAAGCAAGCTCCGGTCGTGCATTCCCGCCCGCCTTGATGGTCAGCTGAACAAACTGGCCAGGCGTGCGGGCCTCATAAGACTGGAAGCCCAGCGCCTCGCAATTGCCTGCGTTATCGCACGCGACCTCCCAATCCTTGAAAACCTTTCCGACTGACGCCGCTGAAAGGCTCGTCGCGGACAAGCCGACGGCCAAGGCCGCCAGCGAGAGAAGACGAGCTTGCAGCATCACACCAGCTCGCCGCGCGCGCTCTCGGCAGCGCGGCGGATGGCGGCGATGTTCTTGGCGTATTCGGCCGGGCCGCCCTTGAACACGGCGGAGCCGGCGACGAGCCAGTTGATGCCGGCGGCGACGCATTCGCCGGCGTTCTCGGGCGTCACGCCGCCGTCCACTTCAATGTCGATGTCGCGGGCACCGATCATGGCCTTCACGCGCCGAACCTTCTCCAGCACCGGGCGAATGAATTTCTGGCCGCCGAAGCCGGGGTTCACGGTCATGAACAGCACCATGTCGATGTCGTCCAGCACCGGCTCGACGACACTCTCGGGCGTGCCGGGATTGACCACGATCCCGGCCTTCTTGCCGAGCGACCGGATCGTCTGGAGCGTGCGGTGCAGGTGCGGGCCGGCCTCTGCGTGGACGCTGATGATGTCGGCGCCGGCGTCCGCGAAGGCTTTCAGATAGGGGTCGATCGGCGAGATCATCAGATGCACGTCGAACGGCTTGGTCGTCACCGGCCGGATCGCCCGCATGACGTCGGGCCCGAAGGTGATGTTGGGCACGAAATGCCCGTCCATGATGTCGACGTGCACGAGGTCGCCGCCGGCGTCCATCACGGCGCGCACGTCCTCGCCGAGCCGCGCAAAGTCGGCCGACAGGATGGAGGGACAGATCTTCAGGGGACGCATGGCGGCGCTCGATGGTCAGGATCGAGCGGCGGTAGCATGGGGCGGCGGGCCGAGTCCATTCGGCTGGCGCGCAGCGCCCATGCTTGGTTGGAATGATGGACGCCGATCAGGCGGCGCGGGAGGCGTCTTGCGGGGCGGCGGCGAGCGCATTGCCGCCCCTGCCGGTGACGAGCGCCTGCAGCTTGTGAACGGCGCGCAGCATGAAGCCGAGCGAGGCCGGCATGGCGTGGCGGCAGAAGGCGAGCTTGCGCACATAGGTCTCGACACGCCAGGTCGTCCAGGAGCCGGCGTGAAACAGCGCCACGTCGCCTGGATTGAGCTGGCGTTCGACGCCGTCCTCGCCGGCCACAATCACCGATCCGGCCAGAATGTGGACGGTCTCGTCGACCCCGAAATACCAGCGGAACGAGCCGGCTGTGCAATCCCACGCCACCGAGACGGTGGTGCCGTCGCGGCTGCGCGACAGTTCCGCCATGCGGGCGACCGGATTGCCGTCGACGATCCACTCGGGATTGATCGGGGCGGAGGTCATCTGGGCGCCGTCGAGGGCGGCAGTCACAAAGGCTGAGTCGGTCATGGCGGCTCTTGGCTGGAGGCACGCCTATCTTGCGGGGGAAATGTTCAGGAATGGTTGCGCCGGGATTCGTGGCCCGCCTTCGTGCTTCGAGACGCGCCTGCGGCGCTCCTCAGCATGAAGGCTAGTGATGAACTGGCGCTTCTCCTTGAAATCTCATGCTGAGGAAGCCGCGAAGCGGCTGTCTCGAAGCACGAGGTTTCATTCTCGGGCGGCGCTCGACTTAAAAGCAGAACCTGTCCCGCCAACTCGGCAGCGCGTCCGGAAACGGCAGCGCCGTCGCTTCGTAAACGCCGCGTGCGATGGCGCGGGCGAGGCAGTCGGCGGCGGCCAGACCCAGTTCGGCCAGCAGGCCGGGGCCGATGTCTCCGGCGCGGCGGCCCGTGGCGGCGGCGAAGACGATGTCGCCATCCATCGGCGCATGGGATGGCCGCAGCGCGCGGGCCATCCCGTCGTGCGCCATGACGGCGAGGCGCTTGGCCTGACCCTTGGTGAGCGCGGCGTTGGTCGCCACGATGGCGATGGTGGTGTTCTCCGGGTCGGCGCTCTTGATTTTCGGCGTCAGCGCGTCGGCGGGCACGACCGACGGAAGCCCGAGGCCGCCGAATTCGCCGTTCTGCTCGTAGGGCGCAGCCCAGAAATAAGGACTGTCGCCCATCGTGGCGCTGCCGACGGCGTTCACCGCCACAATCGCCGCGACCGTATGGCCCGATGCGGTGGTGGCGCTGGCGGAGCCGAGGCCGCCCTTCAGGTTAGAGGTGGTGGCCCCGTAGCCGGCCCCGATAGTTCCAAGTTCGAACGCGCCCGGCCGCGCGGCTTGCGCCGCCTCGTAACCCAGACCCCAATAGGGCGGGCGGCGGGCCCAGTTCTTGTCGCCGCCGTTGAGCAGATCGAAGATGATCGCGCCAGGCACGATGGGGATGATCGCCTCGCGGATGTGGAAGCCGCGGCCCTGTTCGCGCAGGAAGCCCTGCACGCCTCCCATCGCGTCGAGCCCGAAGGCGGAGCCGCCCGACAGAACGAGACCGTTGATCGCCTCGACGCTCATGTCGGCTTCGAGCAGTGCCGCATCGCGCACGCCCGGCGCGCCGCCGTGGATGGCGATCGACGCCACCGCAGGCCGGTCGAACAGCACGCAGGTGACGCCAGACGCCAGCTTCGCATCCTGCGCATGACCGACGGATAGGCCTTCGACGTCGCTAATGAGATTCATCACGTTCGATCATTCCGGCTCACCATCGCGAGAGCGGCGGCCGCCCGCGCTTTGAGCATGACATTCTTGCCTGTAGGAAGAAGCCCGATCAAGCAACGCCGGAAGGCCCCAGATGGCGACCGATGTCTCGATACCCGCCGCCGCTCTGGCGGGGCTGTTGTCCTTCCTCAGCCCGTGTGTGCTGCCGCTCGTGCCGCCGTACCTGACCTATATCGCCGGTACGACGATCGAGGATCTGGCGGCCGAGGGCGAGACGAAGGCTCGGCGCGACGTGACGCTGGCGGCGCTGCTGTTCGTGGCCGGTTTCTCGACCGTGTTCGTCGCGCTGGGCGCGACCGCGTCGGCGTTCGGGCAGGTGATCCGGCAATATATCGACCTGCTGTCGCTGGCGGCGGGTCTGGCGATCATCGTGATGGGGCTGCACTTCCTCGGCGTGTTCCGGCTGGCGTTCCTGTATCGCGAAGCGCGGGTGCAGGTGGAAAAGCCCGTCGGCATCTGGGGCGCCTACGTGATGGGCCTCGCGTTCGCGTTCGGCTGGACGCCCTGCATCGGGCCGATCCTCGCGGCGATCCTCGCGGTGGCGAGTTCGGAAGATACGGTGATGAAGGGCGCTGGCCTGCTGGCGGTCTATTCGGCCGGGCTCGGCGTGCCGTTTCTGGGCGCGGCGCTGGCGATCGAACCGTTCTTCCGGTTCATCAAGCGCTTCCGTGGCCATTTCGGCACGGTCGAACGGGTTGTCGGCGTGCTGCTCGTGCTCACCGGAATCGGC
>CANJEY010000334.1 GCA_947472615.1 Beijerinckiaceae bacterium | reverse complement strand
GAACATGCTGCACTGCGCGGTCGGCAACTTCCAGTATGCGGGCGGCAAATATTACTCGAAGATGCAATTGCCGCTCTACATGTGGCAGCCAACGATCACGCTCGACGACGAACCGCTGATCCTCGACGGACAATTGCTGACCTTGCAGGATCCTGAGTTGCGATCGCTGGCGAGCCGTTTCGGCGATCCCGACCAATTGCTGGCGATCCGCGACGTTCCCAAGGAGGATAGCGCCTTTGGCTGATTCAACCATCATCGCCGATTTGTCGCAGGCGCTCGCAGGCGCTGTCGCGACCGACGAAGGCAAGCGCACGATTGCGGGCCACGACGAGGATTATCAGTTCGACCTCGACGAAGGCAACGCGTTCTATGTGTCGATCGTGGGCGGCGCACTCAAGGTCATCGAGGGCCGGACGCCAAAGACCGATTACTACGAGACCACCTATGTGGAGACGGACGCCGGCGCGTTGCGCGAATTGATGCGCGGCAAGCTTCGCCCTGTCGATGCGATCGAGCAGAACCGCTTCCGCATGGTGATCCGCATGTATGAAGGCTGCCAGATCACAATTCTGCTGCGCATTGCGGGCGAGCAGACCCGGGAGCGCATTCTGGCGGCCGGATAGCGGCTGCTCCCAAAGTCCTTTCGTTACTAGCGAATGGGGGCTTGCATGAAACGGAGCATTGCGTGCGTCGCGGCGATCGGCTTGCTGGCGGCCAGCAGCGCCAGTGCACAGAAGGTCGACGAGTTCTATTCGAAGACCAAGCTAACCCTCGTGGTTGGCGGCGATGCGGGCGGGGCGCATGACGCATATGCGCGGCTGTTGCAGCGACATATCGTCCGCCACATTCCGGGCAATCCGGTCGTCATCGTGCAAAACATGACGGGAGCCGGGGGCGTGGTGGCGGCGAATTTCATCGCCAATGTGGCGCCGCGCGATGGTTCGACGATCGCCGCGCTGTTTCCCGGCAATGTGGTCGAGCCGCTTCTGCAGAAGACGAATGGCGCGAATTACGATCCACGCAACCTGACGTGGATCGGCAATATCGCAAGCCTGCAGCTCGCATGTTTCACCTGGTTCACCAACGAGGTGAAGACGGTCGAGCAGGCGCGGCAGACCGAAGTTATCATGGGCGGGCAGAATGCTGGTTCCGGCAGCGGCGTGTTGCCGTTCCTGATGAACCAGATGCTCGGAACCAAATTCAAGATCATTACCGGCTATCAGACCGGCGATCTGCGGCTGGCATTGGAGCGCGGCGAGATTCAGGGAATCTGCGGGCTCGCCTATTCGACGGTTCTGGTGTCGACGCCGCGCTGGATTCTGGAGAAGAAGCTGAACTTCATCGCCCAGACCGGCCTCAAACGCTCGCGCGATCTGCCCGATACGCCGATCGTCAGCGAGCTTGCCAAGAACCCCGAGGACGCTGCGATCTTCCGCCTTCTCGACATTCGCGACGCGCTCGGCCGGCCCTATGTGGGGCCGCCGGGCATGCCGGCGGATCGCACCGAGGCGTTGCGCGCGGCTTTCGCAAAGACGATGAGCGATCCAGCCTATTTGGCCGAAGCGAAACAAGCCTATCAGGACATCGACTTCGCCGACCATACGGAGATGGAAGGCATCATTGCGGAAGCGTACCGCATGCCGGCCGATGTGGTGCGGCGCGTTTCGGATCTCACGCACAAATAGGCGCTGCTTCTGCTTTGCAAGCGCGACGATCTCGCCTAGATTTGCCACAACCTCTGGCGTAGCGACGCAACCGGCCGCTCGGCTGGCAAGAGGATGCGGGTGAGGAATGGGCGGGCTTCAGGATTGTTTCAACATCGCCGATCTGCGGGAGGCCGCGCGCAAGCGCCTGCCGCGCGGCGTTTTTGAATTCGTCGATCGCGGGGTCGAGGACGAGGTTTCGCTCGCCAACAACAGCGACGCCTTTCGGCGCATCAAGCTGTGGAACAAAGTGCTGGTCGACCTCGACGGCGTGCAACTCGGCACGGATTTGCTCGGTTCGCCGGTCGGTCTGCCGCTCGCGATCTCGCCGACGGGGCTCGCGGGCCTGTGCTGGCACGAGGGTGAACTGGCATTGGCGAAGGCCGCCGCTAAGGCGAAAATTCCCTATACGCTCGCCAACGGCTCCATCACCGCCATGGAAAAGATCGCCAAGGGCGCAGGCGGGCGGCTCTGGTTCCAGATCTATCTGTGGCGCGAGCGCGAACTGACCTACGGGGTTGTGCGCCGTGCTCGCGACTGCGGTTTCGAGACGCTGATCGTGACGGTGGACACTGGGCTCGGCGGCAATCGCGAACACAATCGCCGCAATGGCTTCGGGTTGCCCTTCAAGTTCTCGCGTCGCAACATCCCGGATTTCGCCATGCATCCAGGCTGGGTGCTGCGCGTGATCCTGCCTTATCTGCGCGAATCTGGGTTCCCGCGCCACGAGAATTACCCGGCCGGCTACGAGAACATGATGGCCGGTTCGGCGGTGAAGAAGGACAAGGCCATGCGGGGTGAAAACTCCACATGGGCCGATATCGACAAACTGCGTGCGCTGTGGCCGGGCCATCTGCTGGTGAAAGGCGTCATGCGGCCGGAAGACGCGATTCGCGCGGTTGAACACGGCGCCGATGGCGTCATCATTTCCAATCATGGCGGCCGCGCGCTCGACAGCGCGCCTGCGACGCTCGATGCGCTGCCGGGCATCGTCGATGCGGTGGGCGCACGCACGAGCATCATTCTCGACAGTGGCATCCGGCGCGGCGGCGATATCGTCAAGGCGCTGGCGCTCGGCGCGAAGTCCGTGATGATGGGCCGCGCGACGCTCTATGGCGTCGCGGCCGGCGGCGAGGCCGGGGCGTCGCAGGCGATTTCGTTGTTGCGCGACGAATACCGGCAGACAATGGGCTATGTCGGCTGCCGCAGCGTCAGCGAGATTTCGCCTGATATCATCGTGCGGCCGCACGGCAGCAATCAACCCGTTTGAGGAGACGAACAGGAATGGCGCAGACCAGCGGTTTCGACGAAAAGGCCGTCGCGGATTTCTACAGCAAGAATCCGATCACCATCTATGTCGGCAGCAGTCCGGGCGGCGGCTATTCGGTTTATGCGCAGACCCTGGCGCGCCATATGTCGCGCCATATTCCGGGTGCGCCGGCCATGAGCGTCGAGCATATGGGCGAGCGTGCAGGCTTCCGGCTCAGCAATGAACTGACCAACACGATGCCGCGCGACGGCAGCGTGATCGGCGCAATCCGTAGCGCCAACACGGTCGAGTCCGTTCTCAACCCGAATCCCGATGTGAAGTTCGACGTGCGCGACTTCAACTGGATTGGCTGCGTCAGCCGCCAGAACGGCACGATCATCACGTGGAAGACGAGCGATCTGAAGACATTCGCCGATCTGTTGCGCCGCGACGTGATCGCCGGCTCCGAATCGCCGCAGTCGAACGTCGGCACGTTGCCGAACATTCTGAACGGTCTGCTCGGCACGCGTTTCGTCAACAAGACGAATTTCAATCGGCATGCGCTGAAGGCCGCGCTGGAATCGGGCGAGGTCGAGGCGATCTGCGGTCTCGGCTACAACACGCTACTGGCGGCGCATTCGGACTGGCTCGATGCGGGTTCTCTCAACATTCTCGCCCACACTGGCCTCGAGCGCGATCCGCTGATGCCGGGCGTGCCGTGCACGATCGAATTCGCCAAAACCGATGACGACCGCAACGTCATCCGCATGATGGATTTCCGTCAGGTGATGGGGCGGCCCTACGCGGCGCCTCCGGGCGTGCCGGCCGACCGGCTCGCAGCATTGCGCAAGGCGTTCGATGCCACGATGAAAGACCCCGCCTATGTTGAGGATGCCCGTAAGGCGCACATGCTGATCGATCCGCTGAATGCGACGCAGATGGGTAAGATCGTCGCCGACGCGCATACGATGCCGAAGCACATCGTGACGCGCACATGGGGGCTCATCGGCGGCGTCTCCGAATAGACGGATTGTCGCAGTGGCGGGCCGTTGACGCCTAGCGCGGCTCGCCTAGACTCGGCGCAAACTCGCGGCGCGATGGCCGCACGACTTCGGGAGAGGAACATGCTGACTTTCGAGCCAACAGGAACGCATTTGGGCGCGACTGTCCGGGGCCTCGATCTGTCGAAGCCGCTCGACGCAGCCACAATCGGCGAGATCCTGCGAGGAATCGGAAAATACCAGCTCCTCCGTTTCCCGGACCAGAAACTCGATCCGGCGCAGCATCGTGATTTCGCAGCGCAGTTTGGCCACCCGCCGGCCATTCGCGGACGGCTGGCGATCTTTACCGCGCCGGGCGTGGCGGAGATCAACATCCTGTCGAACATCGTGGTCGACGGACAGCCGACCGGTGCGACCGACGCGGGCGTCATCTGGCACACCGACATGGTGCATAATCCGACGCCCGGCTTCGCCAATGCGCTCTATGCGCTGAAGGTGCCCCGTCGCGATGGAAAGCGGTTAGGCGGAACCGAATTCTACAATCTGCGCGCCGCCTATGTGGATCTGCCGGCGGACATTAAGGAAAAGCTGAAGGACGCCTATGGCGTCTATACGGGCGAGAACTACACGTCGATCGAGCGCACGCCGTTTCCCGAATACGGCACGAACTCACACAAGGCGCACAAGAAAGAGCCGGTGCGGCATCCCATTCTGATGACGCATCCGATCAGCGGCGAGAAGGTGCTGTACTGCGATCCGGGCCATGTCGACTACATTGACGGAGTGCCGCCCGGCGAACGCGATGCGCTGTTGAAGTTCGTGCTCGCTCACATCATGCAGCCCAAGTTCCACTATGTTTACGACTGGACCGAAGGCGATCTGATGATGTGGGACAATCTCAGCACCGTGCATCACGCGGTGCTGGATTTCGGACCCGACGAACATCGGTTGATCTGGCGGTGCCAGATCGAGGGCGACAAGGTCTTCGATCCGGCTTTTCTGGCGCGCACTGTCGACGCGGTGCGGGCGACCGCCTGAGGTGACCTCGCGACCGTCATTGCAAGCCTAGCGAAGCAATCCAGGCTGGCAATGGATTGCTTCGCTACGCTCCCTGCAAAGACGGCGTTGGAGGCGGGCCGATT
>CANJEY010000333.1 GCA_947472615.1 Beijerinckiaceae bacterium | reverse complement strand
GGGCCGGGCCAGAACGCCTCTGCCAGCCGCAGCGCATCGGGCGAGAAGCGGCCCAGCGCCCGCGCCTCTTCCAAACCAGCCACGTGGCTGATCAACGGATTGAACGACGGCCGCCCCTTGGCGTCGTAGATGCGCGCCACCGCCTCGCCGGACGTCGCGTCTGCACCCAGCCCGTAGACAGTCTCGGTCGGGAAGGCGACCAGCCCGCCGCGCGCGAGGATGCGGGCCGCCTCCGCGACGGCCTCCTCATCCGCTTTGCGCATTGCGCCCGACCCGAGATTCATTTTGACTCCAGCGACCGCCAATGGTTTATATATAAACTAAATAGCGTCTGCGCCTTGTGTGCCGCCCGCCATCATGCGTCAAGCATGGGGGCCAACGAGTCGCCTGGAGAAACGAATGTCCTATCGCGCGCCCCTGCCCGAAATCCTGTTCACGATGCGTGAGGCGGCCGGTCTCGATCAGGGCATCGCCAGCGGACTCTACGCCGATCTCGCCGATGGCATGACCGAACAAATTCTGGGCGAAGCCGCCAAGCTCGCCGAGGACATTCTGGCCCCGATCAACCGCAAGGGCGACCAGCAGGGCTGCCGCGTCGCCAATGGCGCCGTCATCACGCCTGACGGCTGGATCGACGCCTATCGCAAATGGCAGGAAGGCGGCTGGAGCGGCGTCACGGCGCCCGCGGAACATGGCGGCATGGGCCTGCCGCAATTGCTCGACTCCGCCTGTCAAGAAGTCTGGACCTCAGCCAATATGGCCTTCATGCTCTGTCCGATGGTGTCGGCCGGCGCAATCGAGGCGCTCGTCGCGCACGGGTCGTCCGAACTGCAGCGCACCTATCTGCCAAAGATCGTGTCGGGCGAATGGACAGCCACCATGAACCTGACGGAGCCTCAGGCGGGGTCCGACCTCAACGCCCTGCGCACCCGAGCAGAGCGCGTTGGCGACGGAACCTACCGGATCAAGGGCCAGAAGATCTTCATCACCTATGGTGAGCACGATCTCACCGAAAATATCGTCCATCTCGTGCTGGCGCGCCTGCCCGATGCGCCGCCCGGCACACGCGGCATCTCGCTGTTCGTCACGCCGAAGTTCCTCGTCAATCCCGATGGCTCGCCCGGCGCGCGCAACGACCTGCGCTGTCACAGCATTGAACACAAGATGGGCATCCATGGCTCGCCCACCTGCACGATGATCTTTGGCGACAATGACGGCGCGATCGGCTGGCTGGTCGGCGAGGAAAATCGCGGCCTCGCCTGCATGTTCACGATGATGAACAACGCCCGCCTCGGCGTCAGCCTGCAGGGCGTCGCGATCGCGGAAGCCGCCACGCAACACGCGCTCGCCTACGCGAACGATCGCCGGCAGGGCCGCGCGGCTGGCTATACGGGCGACGGCATGGGGCCGATTGTCCTGCATCCGGACGTACGCCGCAATCTGATGACCATGAAGGCACTCACGGCCGCCGCCCGCGCCATCTGCTATCTGGCCGCAACCGCCACCGATCGCGCTCATCGGGCGACCGACGAACGCGAGCGCAAGTTCAATGGCGAACGCGCCGCGTTGCTGACGCCTATCGCCAAGGCGTTCTCGACGGATATCGGCAACGAGGTGGCGTCGCTCGGCGTGCAGGTGCACGGCGGCATGGGCTTCATCGAGGAGACCGGCGCGGCGCAATTCATGCGCGACGCGCGCATCTCGGCGATCTACGAAGGCACGAACGGCATTCAGGCCATCGACCTCGTCCAGCGCAAGATCGGCATGGGCGGCGGCGACGTCACCAATCGCGAGATCGCCGACATGCGCGTGACGCTGCGGACGCACACCGCCGTCAACGCGCCGGAGTTCGGCAAGATGGCGCAGCGTCTCGGCGAGGCGGTCGACGCACTTGAACGCGCCACCCTCTGGATGGTGGAGACGCTGGGGTCTTCAACCGCCGACGCGCTCGCGGGCGCGACGCCCTATCTGCGGCTGTTCGGCATCGCGCGCGGCGGCGTTTCGCTGGCGCGTCTCGCGCTCGCCGCCCATCGCAAGGCCGAGAAGGGCGCCGTCGATCCAGCGCAGAAAGCCTTCATCGCCCATGCGCGCTTCTTCGCCGAAAACGTCGCGATAGGGGCGGGCGCGCTGGAACTAACCATCACGGAAGGCGCGCAATCGGTGCAAGCCGCCGCCGACGCGCTGGCGGTCGCCTGATGAGCGACCAGATCCAGACTGCGCGCGACGCAGGCGTCCTGTCGATCCTCATCGACAGGCCCGACAAGAAGAACGCCCTGACCGGCGACATGTACGATGCGCTCATCGCGGCGTTCGACGAAGCCGACGCCGATCCGTCCATCGGGGCGGTGCTGGTCTCGGGCGCGGGCGGCTGCTTCACGGCCGGCAATGACATCGGCGATTTTCTGGCGAGCGCGTCGGCCAGCATGGCGGACTTTCTGGCGCTGCGGTTCATCCGCAGGCTTGCGATCCTCGACACTCCCATCGTGGCGGCCGTCGAAGGCGTCGCGGTTGGAGTCGGCACCACGATGATCCTGCATTGCGATCTCGTCTATGCGGGCCCGAACGCCCTGTTCCGCATGCCGTTCGTCGATCTCGGTCTGGTGCCGGAAGCAGGTTCGTCGCTGCTGATCCCGCAGCAAGTCGGCTTGCAGAAAGCCAGCGAACTGCTGTTGCTCGGCGAAGCCTTCGACGCGGCGGAAGCTCACCGGCTCGGCATCATCAATTCCGTTGTCCCCAACGCGGACCTCCTGGCGTTCGCCACGGATCGCGCGCGCCGTCTCGCAGCCAAACCGCGCAACGCGCTCGCCGCCACGCGCCGGCTGCTGCGCGGCGACCGCGACGTCTTGCTGGAACGCATCGACGCGGAGGCGCAATTGTTTGCGAAGGCCTTGCGCTCGGATGAAGCAAAGTCGGCCTTCATGGCCTTCATGGCGCGATCGAAGAAATAGGCCGTAAGGCCCACGCAGAAGAATTGGAAACCCCATGTCGAGCCTTGCGGGAAAGACCCTTTTCATCACCGGCGCATCGCGCGGCATCGGACTCGCGATCGCGCTGCGCGCCGCGCGCGACGGAGCCAATGTGGCGATCGCCGCCAAGACAGCTGAACCCAATCCGAAGCTTCCGGGCACGATCTATTCGGCCGCGAAAGAAATCGAGGCGGCGGGCGGCAAGGCGCTGCCACTGATGGTCGATGTCCGCGAGGAAGCGCAGGTGCGCGACGCGCTGGCGAAGACGGTTGAGACGTTCGGCGGCCTCGACATTGTGGTCAATAACGCCAGCGCAATTTCGCTGACGGACTCGCAGGCGACCGACATGAAGCGCTTTGATCTGATGCATCAGATCAATTCGCGCGGGACCTTCATGGTGTCGAAATTCGCCGTTCCTTATCTGGAGAAATCTGCAAATCCGCACATCCTGATGCTGTCGCCGCCGCTCGACCTGAAGGAGAAATGGTTCGCCGCCCACACTGCTTATTCGATGGCAAAATACGGCATGAGCCTCGTGGTGCTGGGGCTGGCGGGCGAATTGCGCCGCAAGGGGATCGCGGTGAACGCGCTGTGGCCGCGCACCACGATCGCCACGTCGGCGATCAGAAACCTGCTCGGCGGCGACTCCCTGATGCGCGCCTCGCGCACGCCCGAGATCATCGCGGATGCGGCCCACATGCTGTTCTGCAAGCCCGCGAAGGAGATCACCGGCCAGTTCCTGATCGACGACACATTCCTGTACGAAAACGGCGTGCGCGAATTCGATCACTACCGGGTCGATCCGAGCGTCGCGCTCGCGAACGACTTCTTTGTGCCGGACGACAGCAAGCCGCCGGTCAGTCTGGCGAAACTCGGCTGAGCTGACCTAGCTGGTCTCCCCGATCTTCATCAGCACGATGCCCAGCGCCACGAAGGCCGCGCCCGCCATGCGCAGCGCAGTCGCGGCTTCGCCCAGCACCGCGACGCCGACCAGAAACGTCCCGACAGCCCCGATGCCGGTCCACACGACATAAGCGGTGCCGACCGGCAGGCCCTTCATGCCCATCGCCAGCAGCAAGATGCTGGCGACAGCGCCAATCACGGTCAACGCCGACCAGCCCATATGTGAGAAGCCGTTCGACTGCTTCATCGACACAGCCCAGACGATTTCGAAGACGCTGGCGAAAAGAATGTAGATCCACGACATGACCGGACTTTAGCCGCCCGCGCGCAAAAAGCGAAAGGGCCCGGCCTTGCGGCGCGGACCCTTTGCGAATGTCAGCCCAAATGGTTCAGAAGCGCGGGCGCGAATAGAAGTCCTGCACGTCCTTGATCGCCTGAATGCGCACCATCAGCAGACGATCGGCGCGGCGTTGCGCCACTTCTTCCGCCTGCTGCTGGCCGTGATCGACGATGTTGGAGGCGCGCTGAAGGATTTCGCGCAGCGTCGCGCCGGCGCGGGCGCAGATCTGTTCGAGGCCGGCCGGGTCGTTGTCACCCTTCTGGCGATTGTGACGGCGGATCGCCACGACGGATCCGGTGGCGCAACGATCGAGCTCGGCCACTACGTCCTCGAAGCTCTTGCGGAAATCAGCGTCTAGCTTGGAATAGTTTTCCAGCGCGTTTTTGGAGCCGGGCAGGATCGATTTCGAGAAATAGTCCTGATAGGTCGTCGGCCGCCAGTTGAGGATGTCCTCCATCGCTTCCGGCATATTCGGAAGCGTCTCAACCAACATCACCACTTCGTTGTAGATGTTGAGATAATCGTTGGCGAGGCCCGACGCGGGATTGACCAGCGAAGCGGCGCGCGCTTCGAGTTCCCGGTGGCGGTGGTCGTCGTCGGTCAGAAGTTCACCGTTCATGGTCGCGGGGCGCCTGTCGGGTTTCGAGCGAATTTGACCCGAACCTAGAGCAGGAATGATAATAAACGGTTGCCGGAACAGGTATCATCGGCCCGTTTGGTAACGAAAATTGACGCAGCGGAATGAACGATGTGTGGACGCTACGCCATAACCCTGCCGCCTGAGGCTGTTCGGGCCTTCTTCCGCTATGCGGAGCAGCCGAATTTTCCGCCGCGTTATAATATCGCGCCGACGCAGCCCGTTCCGGTCGTGCGCATGGAGCGGCAGCC
>CANJEY010000332.1 GCA_947472615.1 Beijerinckiaceae bacterium | reverse complement strand
TGCGGGCGCGTTACCTGACGGGCAACACCGATTTCGTGAAGGTTCGCGGCAGCCGCCACAACACCGGCGAGGTGCTGCACATGATGCTCGACCTCGGCGCGGCAGCCGCCGGCCAGTGGCAGGGCGCGCATATGTCGCCGATCGACGCCGGCGCGCCCCCCTTCGAGACGCCGACGATGCATGGCGGCAAGGGCAACGCCATGAACCGCTACGACTATATCTACGGCGTCACGGTCAATCAGCTCGGCCGGCGCTTCTTCGACGAGGGCGAGGCCAAGATCTCCTACACCTACGCCAAGACCGGCCGCGCCATCCTGCAAGAGCCGGGCGGGTCCGCCTACCAGATCTACGACCAGACCGGCATCGACTACTTCCGCCACGGCCGCGACTATCCGGCCACCGTCCACGAAGCGCCGACCATCGCCGAACTGGCGGTGAAGATCGGAATCCAGCCGGAAATTCTGGTCGACGAAATCCAGCGGTTCAACGCCGCCTGCCGCACGGACGTGGCGTTCGACGCCAGCAAACCGGACGGGAAATCGACCGAAGGCATCCCGGTGAAGAAGTCGAACTGGGCCATGCCGATCGAGAAGGGTCCATTCCGGGCCTATCCGGTGACGACCGGCGTGACCTTCTCGTTCGGCGGCCTCAAGGTCGACGATCAGGCGCGGGTGCTGTCGTCGTCGTTCGAGCCGATTCGCGGGCTGTACGCTTCCGGCGACGTGGTCGGCCTGTTCTTCCACAATTACCCGTCCTGCACCGGTCAGACCCGCAACGCGGTGTTCAGCACGCTGGCAGGGGAGAATGCGGCGCGGCTCTCGAACTGAGGCCGCGGTTCCGCCGCACGCCGCTCTGGTGCTAGAGAGACGGTCTCGGAGCGGAGCCGCGCCATGCAGGGTTTTTCATATCTCGACGCCGGGGCGCTCGCGTTCTTCGCAGCCGCCTGGGCGTCCTACCATGTGTTCATCGAGCGTGATGGCGGCATGGGCCTCAATCACATCATGAACGGCTATCGGCTGCGCTGGATGATGGAGATGGCCGATCGCGACCAACGCATGGTCGATTCGGGCATCATGGCGACGCTGCAGAACGGCACGGCGTTTTTCGCCTCCACATCCCTGCTGGCGATCGGCGGCACGATCACGCTGCTGCGCTCCACCGACGACGTGCAGCGCGTCTTCAGCGACCTGCCCTTGGGGCTGGTCGCCTCGCGCGGTCTGTTCGAGCTGAAGATCATCGGTCTGCTGATCATCTTCGGCTACGCATTTTTCAAATTCGCCTGGGCCTACCGGCTGTTTAATTACGCGGCGATCATGATCGGCGCGACGCCGATGAAGAGTTCGCCCGAGGTCGAGAAGCGTCGCCTGATGGCGCAGCGCGCCGCGCAGATGAGCGTTGTGGCCGGCATGCATTTCACACGTGGGCAGCGAGCGTTCTTTTTCGCGCTGGCCTATCTGGGCTGGTTTCTGGGGCCATATCTGTTCTTCATTGCGACTGGCGCAGTCCTGTTCGTCATGTGGATGCGGCAATATTCGTCTGACGCCCGCGCCGCCGCCACGATGGGCGGAACTGATTCGCCCGACGCGCCTTGACGGGGCGGTCCGGGCGCTTCATGCCCGGCGCATGCCAACCGAATCGACGCCCGCCAAAACGCCCCGCCGCACGCTCGACACTGTGATTCTCGACCTTTGCGCCGATGCGGGCGTCGGGAAAACGGTCGATCCGAGCGCCATTGCGCGCACGATCGCCCACGAACGCGGCGGCGACGATCTCGCCTGGCGCGAATGGCTCGGCAAGGTGCGCCATGCGGCGGTCGATCTCGCCCGCAACGGCCGGCTGGTGATTTTCCGCAAGGGCAAGCCGGTCGACCCGGAGGATTTTCGCGGCGTGTACCGGCTCGGCTTGCCGCGAAGCGAGTGATCAGGGCGCGGGAAACAGCCCGCTCGTCTTGCCCGTGACCCAATAGGCCGCGAGGCCGATGTATTCGCGCATGGCGCGGTCGGTCAGATGCAGCCCGTAGCCGGCCTCCGCGCTGGCCCGCCATGGCGTCGGGCCCGGTTGCGTCGCGTAGTCGGCCGGATAGGCGGTCACGTTGAAGCCGACCTGCCGGAAGATGCCCATGGCGCGCGGCATGTGCGCCGCCGACGTGACCAGCAGCCAGCGCTGCTCCGGCTTCGGGTCGACGATCTCGCGGGTATAGACCGCGTTTTCCCACGTGTTCCGCGACTTGTCCTCAAGGGTCAGACGATCCGCCGGCAAGCCCTGCTCGACATAATAGCGCTTCGCGGCTTCGGCCTCCGTATGCAGCGTCTCGGTCACGAACGGCGAGCCGCCGCTGAACAAGAAACGCGCGTTGGGATATTTGCGCGCCAGCATCAGGCCTTGCGGCATGCGGTTGCCGACTTCGGTGAGCTGAGCGAGGTCGCGGCCGGCCGACACCAATTGGTCGACGCCGCCGCCGAGCACGATGATCCCGTAGGGCGCCTCCATGTCGGCGAGCGGGCGAGGGAAGCGCTCTTCCAGCGGCTTTAGCAGCATGACGCCGATCGGCGCGACGCCCTCCGCCAGATACAGCACGGCCCCGATCGCAAGCCATTTCGCGCTCCGTCGTCGAAAGAGCGCGCCGAACAGGCCCCACGCCAGCAGGATGGCGATAACGTTCGAGGGCGCGGCAAACGCCCAGAACCACTTGGAAAGGTCGTAAAACATCGGATGTCCCGAATCCCCTTCAGGTCAGCGGCAGCAGTAACACTTTTTGCGCCGCCGTCCGTTGCATCACGGACGCATACCAGCGCTCGATGTTGGGGCGCGGCTCGCGGGCCATCGGCAAATGCAGCCAGCGATGCGCGACAGGCGCAATGGCGCATTCGGCGATCGTAAACTGGTCCCCGGCCAGCCAGTCGCGGCCTTCCAGATGCGCGTCGAGGATCGCGACCGCGCGCTCGCCCGCTTTGCGCGACGCCTCGATGGCGTCTGGCTGGCGCTGCGCTGGCGGCGTCCGCACGAGTTGCAGGAAGGCGGCGTTGATCGCCGGAATGAAAGCGCTCAACTGCCAGTCCATCCAGCGCTCGGCCAGCGCGCGCTGTTTCGCATCGACCAGCCATATCGCGCCGGCGGAATGGGTCGCCGCCAGATAGCGCACGATGCTATTCGACTCCCACAGCACGAAACCGTCGTCGTCAATCGTCGGGACGAGCCCATTCGGATTCATCGCCCTATAGGCGGGCGTATCGTTGACGCCGAAGTGCAGACCGGCGTCGATGCGCACATACGGCAGGCCGATTTCTTCGAGGCACAGCAACGCCTTCTGGACGTTGAGCGAATTGGTGCGTCCCCAGATTTTCAGCATCGCCATCTCCCGCGTCGGTTCGCTCATATGAAACCAGCCTCGCAGTGTGGCAAGTTGATCGCAAATCTGACAGTCGCACAGCAATGACTGAATCCGACCTTGCGGCATGTCCGTAAAATTTGAAACGCGCCGTTAGCGCCGCGTTATCCCAACGTCCAGTTTCGGCTGCTCAGCTTGCAAATCTGAACGAAAAGTAACGCAACGCTCATCATAGCCTTTTAGCGTCGATGGGCGGAATTGGAGCAATTCCCTTAACCAGACGGGCCGGGAGTGACGATGCTGAAACGTGCGCTGGATCAGGCGTACCGCATCTGGAGCGGCGACCTTCGGGTCTTCGGCGCGCCTGCGATGGACGAATTTGTCGCGAGCCGCGTACGCGTCGAGCAGATCGACAACGTACTGCGATTCACGTCCGCCACCATGATGGCGAACATCTTCAATTCACTCGTGCTGGTCGTCGCCGAGTGGGGAACCGAAATCGCCCCGCAGGTGCATCTGTGGGCCTTCGCGCTCATCACATCCTGCATGTTCCTGTATCTGCGCCGGCGTTCCGCCGCCGTAGCGCCGAAGCCCAAGACCGCGTCCCCGCGCGTGATTCGGCGGTCCGCAGTCTACGCCCTTGTCATCGGCATTCTGTGGGCGCTGGCCCCGATCCTGTTCTTCGAACAATCATCCTATCAGGCGCAGCTCGTCATCATTTGTCTGTGCACCGGCATGGTGTGCGGCGGCGCGTTTGCGCTGGCGACGATTCCGATCGCCTCTATCGCCTTCACCAGTCCGGTCGTGGTCGGATTCGCCATCGCGGTGCTGCAGATGCAGCAGCCGATCTATCTGCTCGTCGCCGCGTTGACGCTGGTTTATTCGTTCGTGCTTGTTCGGGCTGTCGCGACGCACACGCTGCAACTCGTGCAGCGCGTCATCGCGCAACTCGAGAGCGAGCAGGCGGCGCATACGGATTCGCTGACGAATCTGCCCAATCGCGTCGCGTTTCGCGAAGGCGTCACCGCGGCGCTGTCCCGTCTCACACGTTACGGCGAGGGCTTCGGTCTTCTCTATATCGACATCGACGACTTCAAGAGCGTCAACGATGGGTTTGGCCACGCGGCGGGCGATCAATTGCTGATTCAGGCCGCCGACAGGATGAAAGCCTGCACGCGCGACGTTGATCTCGTGGCGCGCTTGTCGGGCGACGAATTCGCCATCATCGCCGCCTCCGTCAAGGAGCCCGGACAGGTGCTGGTGGTGGCGGAGCGCCTCGTGCGCGCTTTCTCGTCGCCGTTCTTCATCGCAGGCGAGAAGGTGACGTCTCGCATCAGCGTCGGCATCGCGATTGCGCCGTCCGACGGCATCGACACCGAGACGCTGCTGAAGAAAGCCGACATGGCGCTCTACAGCTCCAAGCGCGACCGCCGAGGCCTTTTCCAGTTCTTTCAGCCTCAGCTCGACGAACTGGCGCAGCAGAAGCGCGCGATGGAAAAGGAATTGCGGCAGGCGATCGCCAATGGTGAACTCGAAATCGCCTATCAGCCGTTTATCCGTCTGTCGGATGCGCAGGTCAGTGGATTCGAGGCGCTGGTGCGCTGGAATCATCCCGAGCGCGGCCCGATCAGTCCGGCGGAATTCATTCCGATTTCCGAGAACACCGGGCTCATTCAGGAGATCGGCGAATTCGTGCTCGGCGAATCACTACGCACCGCCGCGAAATGGCCAGACCATTTGCGCGTGGCGGTGAACTTTTCGCCGATGCACTTGC
>CANJEY010000331.1 GCA_947472615.1 Beijerinckiaceae bacterium | reverse complement strand
TTCACGGTCTGCAATTGCTGCAGGAAATCATTGACCGAAGGAGCTTTCGTCAGCGCGCCCGTGCAGTCGGTCGGCCCCTGCCAGAAGCCCCATTCGACGCCGGCGTGAAAGACGCCGAAGACCGAACTGGCGATCCACAGCAGCGCCAGCAGCAACAGCCCGAGCGATGTCGCCGGCCTCGATCCCGCCCACGCCGCCGCCAAGACCGCGGCCGCCAGCGGCACGCCTGCGTAATAGGCCCAGCGCTGTTTCAGGCAGAGTTCGCACGGCAGATAGCCGAACGATTCGAAGATCCATGCGCCCGCAATCGTCGCCGTCGCCACGACGAGAATCGCCAGCGCCGCCTGCAGCGCCGTCACGTCGTCGATCTTGCGCGGCAGGTTCATCGCAGTCCTCAGAACATATGGCTCGCGAGCCAGAAGCCACCCACGATGGCGACAAGGATCAGCACCATGAATGTGGCGAAATGTTTCTCGAGCAGGGCGCGGATCGGGTCGCCAAACTTGTTCAGGATGCCGGCGAGGAGAAAGAACCGCGCGCCTCGCGTGATCGCCGCCAGCAGCACGAACAGCGGGAAGTTGTAGGCCAGCACGCCGCTGACGATCGTCACCAGCTTGAATGGAATCGGCGTCAGCCCCTTCACCAGAATGAAAGCCGCGCCCCATTCTGCGTAGAATGTGCGCAGCTGATCCATCTTGCTGGCGTAGCCATATAGATTGATCAGCCACTGACCGACCGTGTCGTAAAGCAACGCCCCGATCGCATAGCCGACGATGCCGCCGAGCACCGACGCGACAGTGCAAATCGCCGCATAGCTCCACGCCTTGCGCGGCTGCGCCAGCGACATCGGCACCAGAATCACGTCCGGCGGGATTGGGAAGAACGAGCTTTCGGCGAAGGCCACGGCCGCAAGCGCCCAGGTCGCGTGGCGGCTTTCGGCAAGGGCGATCGTCCAGTCATAGAGACGCTTGAACATCGGCCTCACATCGCGGGAAAGAATCAGCCGCCGGCCGGCGGCGCTGCGTTGCGATAGCATCGCCGTGCGAGCGCCCGCAAGCGCTCTGGCTCCGCACTTCGCGCCGGGCTATCGTGCCGCCGCAGGCCGACGGGAAGGCGACGCCTTGGTCCTCAAGCAGTTCATCTATCTGACGGCGCTGGCCCGCGAGCAGCATTTCGGCCGCGCCGCCGCAGCCTGCAACGTGTCGCAGCCGACGCTATCGGCCGCCATCAGCCAGCTCGAGCAGGAACTCGGCGCGCCCATCGTCGAGCGCGGCCACAAGTTCAAGGGCTTCACCCCCGAAGGCCATCGGGTGCTGGAGCACGCCACCCGCATCCTCGCCGAATGCGACAGCCTGCGGCAGACGCTCGACGAAATGGGCGTCGGTCTGTCGGGCCGGCTTCGGCTGGGGGCGATTCCCACCGCCCTGCCGGTCGTGGCGCATATCACCGCGCCGTTCTACGCCCGCTTTCCGCGCGTCAGCGTCACGGTCCTGTCGCTGACCTCGAACGAGATCCTGCGCGGCATCGAGAATTTCGAGCTGGACGCCGGCCTGACCTATCTGGACAACGAGCCGCTGCCCGAGGTGCGCGCCAAACCGCTGTACGCGGAGGAATACGTGTTCCTCACCGCCGCCACCGGCCCCTACGGCCGCCGCAAGGAGATCGGCTGGAGCGAGGCGGCTGACGCGCCGCTGTGCCTGCTGACGCCCGACATGCAGAACCGCCGCATCATCGACGGCGTGTTCCGTTCCGTCGGCAAGACCCCGAAACCGGCGGCGGAGACGAACTCGATCTTCAATCTCTGTTCGCACGCCGCGACCGGCCTCTGGTCCAGCATCGTGCCGCGGCCGCTGCTGGCCTTCTTCGGCATCCCGAAAGGCACCCGTCCACTCGCGCTGGTGGAGCCCAAGGTCGCCCGCACTGTGGGGTTGATCGTGGCCGACCGGGAGCCGGCCTCGCCGCTGGCCCGCAACCTGTTCGCCATGAGCAAACCGCTCGACATCGGCGAAATTTTAGCGCCGCCGCTGAAGCCGGCTGACCAAGTTCGATAGTTTTTTTCTATCAAGTCTTCGAATCAAACGATTGGCCAAGCATCGGCCAAAGCGGCATGGTTTTACTGCCGAGGGTGGAATATGTCCGCTCGCGAGCTTTTCGGGAGGTTTCCGGTGAACCCCGCCACGTCCTGGGACGAAACGTCCGCGCGCGCCATCATCGACGCCGAGCGCAGTAAGGCCATCGACTTTCTGGGGCCGGACGGCGAGACCGCCACTTCGCTTCTGCCGATCCTGCACGCGTTGCAGGAGTATTTCGGCTACGTCGACCGCGCCGCGATACCCTTAATCGCCGACGCGCTGAACATTTCGAAAGCCGAGGTGCATGGCGTCGTGACGTTTTATCACGACTATCGAGACGCCCCTCACGGCACGCATGTGCTGAAAATCTGCCGGGCGGAATCCTGCCAGGCGATGGGCGTCCAGCGCATCGTCGACCATTTGCGCAATCGCCACGCCGTGAAGCCCGGAACCACGACGCCCGATAGGCGATTGACCATCGAGGACGTCTATTGCCTCGGCAATTGCGCCCTGTCGCCCGCCGCCTTGTTCGATGATGAGCCGATGGGCCGGATCGATGAAGCGACCATCGACGACCTGATCGCCAGCGCCGGAGCCCGCACATGAGCGTGGTGAAGATCTTCGTCCCTTGCGATTCGGCGGCTGTCTCGGTCGGCGCCGATCGCGTCGCCAGGGCCATCGCGGCCGAGGCCGTCAGCCGCAAGATCGACGTGACGGTCGTGCGCAACGGATCGCGCGGCATGTACTGGCTCGAACCGCTGGTGGAGGTGGAAACCGCCTTCGGCCGCATCGCATTCGGGCCCGTAAAGCCGGGCGACGTGGCGAGCCTGTTCGACGCCGGCTTCCTCACAGGCGGCGCGCACCGCCTCGCGCTCGGCAAGACCGAAGAGATCGACTGGCTGCAGCGCCAGCAGCGTCTGACGTTCGCGCGCATCGGCGTCATAGATCCAGTTTCAATCGAAGATTATCGCCAGCTCGGCGGCTTCGCGGGTCTGTCGCGCGCGCTCACCATGGCGCAGACCGCGATCATTGAGGAGGTCATCGCGTCCGGTCTGCGTGGCCGCGGCGGCGCGGGCTTCCCGACCGGGATCAAATGGAAGACCGTCCAGAGCGTCGTGGCGGCCCAGAAATACATCGTCTGCAACGCGGACGAGGGCGACAGCGGCACATTCGCCGACCGCATGGTGATGGAAGGCGATCCCTTCATGCTCATCGAGGGCATGACCATCGCAGGCCTTGCGGTCGGGGCCACGAAAGGCTTCGTCTACATTCGCTCGGAATATCCGCATGCGGTCGCCACGATGCGCAAGGCGATCGAACGCGCGCGCGCCGCCGGTTTTCTCGGCCCTAACACCGGCAAGCCGTTCGGACTCGGCGGCGCGACTTTCGACTTGGAGGTGCGGGTCGGCGCTGGAGCCTATATCTGCGGTGAGGAAACATCGCTGCTGGAAAGCCTCGAAGGCAAGCGCGGTCAGGTCCGCGCCAAGCCGCCGCTGCCTGCCCTCAAGGGCCTGTTCGGCAAGCCGACCGTCATCAACAACGTTCTGTCGCTGGCGGCCGTGCCGTGGGTTCTCGCTCATGGCGGCAAGGCCTATGCAGACTACGGCATGGGCCGTTCACGCGGCACCAAGCCCCTGCAACTCGCCGGCAATGTGAAGCGCAGCGGCCTGTTCGAGACCGCGTTCGGCATGACGCTGCGCCAGTTGGTCATGGAGATCGGCGGCGGCACGGCCAGCGGCCGGCCGTTACGCGCCGTGCAGGTCGGCGGGCCGCTGGGCGCCTATTTCCCCGAAAGTCTGCTCGATACGCCGCTCGATTACGAAGCCATGGCGGCCGCGAAGGGCATGCTGGGCCACGGTGGCGTGGTTGTGTTCGACGACACGGTCGACATGGCCGCACAGGCGCGGTTCGCGTTCGAGTTCTGCGCCATCGAAAGCTGCGGCAAGTGCACGCCCTGCCGTATCGGCTCGACGCGCGGCGTCGAAACCATCGACAAGATTCGCCTCGGGTTCGAACGCGACAAGAACCGCGCGCTCGTCGAGGATCTCTGCACGACCATGACCGACGGCTCGCTCTGCGCGCTTGGTGGATTGACGCCCTATCCGGTGATGAGCGCGCTCACGCATTTCCCCGAGGATTTCAACCGCAGCGCGCCCACGCGCGTCGCGGCCGAATAGGAGAAAGTCACATGACCTTCATCCGCGAACTCGACAACGGCACGCCCATTCGGGTTTCCGAAAAGACCGTGACGCTGACCATCGACGGGCGCTCGATCACCGTCCCGGAAGGCACGTCCGTGATGGCCGCCTCGATGCAGGCTGGTCTGGCCATTCCGAAACTCTGCGCCACCGACATGCTGGAAGCGTTCGGTTCGTGCCGCCTGTGCCTCGTCGAGATCGACGGACGCCGCGGCACGCCAGCCTCATGCACAACGCCCGCCGAAAACGGCATGGTGGTGCACACGCAGACCGATCGTCTCGGCAAGCTGCGCAAGGGCGTGATGGAGCTCTACATCTCCGATCATCCGCTCGACTGCCTCACCTGCTCCGCCAATGGCGATTGCGAATTGCAGGACATGGCGGGCGTCGTGGGCCTGCGCGACGTGCGCTACGGCTATGACGGGGAGAAGCACCGGCAGGAAGCCAGGGACGAGAGCAACCCCTATTTCACCTTCGATTCGTCGAAGTGCATCGTGTGCTCGCGCTGCGTGCGCGCCTGCGAGGAGGTGCAGGGCACGTTCGCGCTGACGATCGATGGACGCGGCCTCGATTCGAAAGTGTCGCCCGGCGGCATGGATTTTCTCGGCTCCGAATGCGTGTCGTGCGGCGCGTGCGTGCAGGCCTGCCCGACCGCGACGCTCAACGAAAAGAGCGTCATCGAACTTGGCACGCCGACGGACGCGACAGTCACCACCTGCGCCTATTGCGGCGTCGGCTGCTCGTTCCGCGCGGAGACGCAGGGCGAACGCATCATCCGAATGGTGCCCTACAAGGACGGCAAGGCAAACGAAGGACATTCCTGCGTCAAGGGCCGCTTCGCCTG
>CANJEY010000330.1 GCA_947472615.1 Beijerinckiaceae bacterium | reverse complement strand
CAACCCGACCCTCCGCACCGTCTACAAACGCCTCGTCGAGACCGGAAAGCCCAAACTCGTCGCGCTCATCGCCGTCGCTCGAAAGCTCCTCGTCATCCTCAATGCAATCGTGCGCGATCAGAAACCATGGCAAAACGCTTGACCAACACGACAGTCGCTGAGGAGCCGCGCAGCGGCGTCTCGGCGATCGAAGATCGCCAAAAGGACGAGGAACCTGGCGCTCCCGCGTCTCCCTCGTGCTTCGAGACGGCCCTTTCAGGGCCTCCTCAGCATGAGGGAGAGCAGCATGCTGAAATTCGTGACCTGCCCAGCCCTCGCTTGCCTCGGCCGGAGCCGCAGCCTAGCCTTTCGGTTGCGAGCCTGTCGAGGTGGCCTCGAATCTGCTTCCTTCGGTTCAGGCCGGACGAATGGAGTTTCGCATGAAGGATCGCCACATGACATCGAGGGCGCGGTGGGTTGGGGCGGTGGCGCTCGGCGCGAGCCTCGCATCGGCCGCTTACGCCGGCCCGCTCGAGGATTTCTACAAGGGCAACAAGGTCACTATGTATATCGGGTCCGAGGTCGGGGCCGGGTATGATCTTTATGGCCGCACGGTGGCGCGGCACATCGGCAAGCATATTCCGGGCAATCCGTCCGTGGTGCCGGTGAACATGCCGGGGGCGGGCAGCATCATTCTCGCCAATTTCATGTATTCGAAGGCCGAGAAGAACGGCACCGCCATCGCCGGCATCCAGAATGGCGATGTGATCGAGCCGCTCGTGGGCAACACCAATGCCCGCTACAAGCCCGAGGAGTTCGACTGGCTCGGCAGCGTCAACCAGCAGACCAATGTGTGCATCTCGTGGGCCACGACCGGCGTGAAATCCGCCGCCGACGTGCAGAGCAAGGAATTCCTGCTCGGCGTCGTCTCGTCGACCTCGACCGAGACCGTCGCGAACCTGCTGAACGAACTTACCGGCACGAAATTCAAGCTGATCAAGGGTTATTCTAGCACAGGCGCGGTGCTGAAGGCGATGGAGCAGGGGGAGGTCGGGGGCCTCTGCGGCATCGGCATCGACAGCGTGCAATCGTCCATGACCGACGCGCTGCGCAATCACCGCATCAACGTCTTCATTCAGGTCGGCTCCGAGAAACACCCGGAGATTCCGGAAGCGACCTTCGTGTACGACATCCTGAAGAACCCGGCCGACAAGCCGCTGCTCGACTTCCTCGTCGGCCGCATGCTGTTTGGCCGTCCCTTCCTGCAGCCGGCAGGCGTTCCGGAGGACCGGGCGAAGGCGCTGCGCGATGCGTTCTGGGCCACGATGCACGATCCCGAATTCCTCGCCGAGGCGAAGAAAGTCAACATGCCCGTCATGCCCATCGACGGAAAGACAGCAAGCGAGGCCGTGAAGAAGCTCGTCGACGCCCCGCCGGATCTGATCGCCCGCGCCACGAAGGTGCTGGGTTCGGCCAAGTGACCAGCCACGCTGCCAAATTGACAGGCCGCGCGCGACTTTCCTAAAAGAGCCTCGACGCCCGGCCGCAGCCGGCGCGCCGGGGAGAACGCCGATGGCGCTGCGCGCCGCATATGACTTCACCTCCGAATCTGCGCCCGCGCGGCGCGCCGGATGCGCCGCAGTTTCGTGCGCCCGGCCGGACCTCGCATGAGCGAACTCGCCAGCCGTCAGCCCGTCGCGCCCTCGATTGCGAAGCCTGCGACGCCCACCGCGCCATGGCTGGGCGGCCTCGCGCTGCTGGTTGCGGTGGCGTTCGTCACGCTGGCGCCCGTCGCGTATGTGGTGATCGAGAGCTTCGACGTGTCGCCGCTCGGCACGAGCTTCAAGTTCGGCCTCGAGGGTTGGGCCGACATCTTCTCGAGCCAGCGCACGTGGAATTCGATCGTCTATTCGTTCATCCTGTCGGCGCGCGTGCCGATCGCCATCGCGGTGGCGTTCCTGATCTCGTGGCTGCTGATCCGGGTGGAGATTCCTGGCCGGCGTTTCATCGAACTATCGCTGCTGTTCGGCTTCTTTCTGCCCGGTGTGCCGATGATGATGGGCTGGGTGCTGCTGCTTGACGCCAATTACGGCCTGCTCAACGTCGCGGTGCAAAAGCTGCCGTTCGTCTCTGGCGCGGTGTTTTCAATCTATTCGGTCCCCGGCATCATGTGGGTGCATCTCAGCCTCACGACGATTCCGATCATGGTGATCCTGTTGACGCCGGCCTTCCGCCAGCTCGACGCGGCCTATGAGGAAGCCGCCGAAATGTCCGGCGCAGGCATGTGGACGTCTCTGATGCGGATTACTCTGCCGCTGCTCGCGCCCGCGATCCTGACGGCGTTTATCGCCGGCCTGATCCGCAGCCTCGAAACGTTCGAGGTGGAGCAATTGCTTGGCGTGCCGGCCAACATCTTCGTTTACGCCACGCGCATCTTCGAAATGCTGTCGAAGGAGCCGCCGCTGTTCCCGCAGGCGCTGGCTCTGAGCACGCTGTTTCTGGCGATCCTGTTCGCGCTGTCGTTCCTGTACCAGATCTACCTGCGCCGCGCCGGCATGCGGCCGACCATCACCGGCAAGGGCCTGCGGCTGCAGGCGCGGCCGCGCCGCTGGGCGCCGGTCGTCAGCGTGGTTCTGATCGTCTACGTGTGCTTCAGCATCTTCCTGCCGCTCGGCGTGCTGATCGCCGGCTCGTTCAACAAGCTGTTCGGCTTTTTCTTTATCAACGATCCGTGGACCTCCACCCATTGGCGCGAGGTGCTGACTGACGATCGCTTCATTCGTTCGGCGTTCAATTCGATCAGCCTTGGCGTCGCGGTCGGGGTGCTGGGCGTCGTGCTGTTCGCGCTGCTGTCGTGGGCCATCGTGCGGTCGCGGCTGTGGTCGCGCGAAATCGTGAGTTTTCTGGTCTGGTTGCCGTGGGCGATTCCGGGCCTCGTGCTCGGCGTCACGCTGCTCAGCCTCCTGCTCAACATGCCGTTGCTGAACAAACTCTACGGCACATTGACGCCGCTGATCATGGCGCTGCTGATCAAGGAACTGCCCATCGGCGTGCAGATGATCCGCACCTCCATTGCGCAGACCTCGCACGAACTGGAGGAAGCGGCGAAAATGTCGGGCGCGGGCTTCCTGCGGATTTTCTCCCGCGTCACGCTGCCGCTGGTGTCGCCGACGCTGATCTCGGTGTTCCTGCTGGTGTTCGCCAGCACGGTGCGCGACATCAGCACCGTCGTGCTCATCGCCGCGCCCGGCACACGCACGCTGTCGCTGCTGATGTTCGATTTCGCTAGCTCCGGCCGGTTCGAGCCGGCGGCAGTGGTCGGCGTCATCATCGCGCTGATCGCGCTCGGCATCACGGCGGTGGCGTTCAGACTTGGGGCCCGCAGCGGCCTGTCGGCGTGAGCTTGGCCCGCACCAACCGGAGACATGCATGACCACGAGGGAAGAAAACGACCTTCTGACCCGCACCGGTCCCGGCACGCCGGGCGGCGACTTCATGCGCCGCTACTGGCAACCGGTCGCGCTGAGCGAGGAACTCACGGACGCGCCGCTGCCAGTCAAGATATTGAGCGAAGAACTCGTGCTGTTTCGCGACGGCGAGGGACGTCCGGGCCTCGTCGGCAGGCTCTGTCCGCACCGCTGCGCCGATCTCTCCTACGGCCGCCTCGAACATGACGGCATCCGTTGCCTCTATCACGGCTGGCTGTTCGATCGCGCCGGCGCGTGCCTCGACCAGCCGGCGGAACCCGACGGCAGCGCCTACAAGAACGAAGTGAAGCTCACCGCCTATCCGTGTCACGAGGCGGCGGGCGTGATCCTCGCCTATATGGGGCCGCAGCCTGCGCCGTTGGCGCCGAACTATCACTTCCTCGGCGCGCCGCCGAAGAACGTCTTCTCCACCAAGGTGCATCATTCCTGCAATTACCTGCAGGCGAACGAAGGCAACCTCGATCCGGCGCATCTGTCCTTTCTGCACGGGTTGAATGTCGGCCGAGACGGTCGCAAGGGCGTCTACCTGAAGATGCAGGAAGTGATGGGCAAGCAGACGCGGCCGCAGATTTCGGTCGAGCGGACGCGGCTCGGCGTGCGCATTTATTCGGTGCGCGACGCGGGCGACGACAAGAGCTATCTGCGTCTGACCAACTTCGTGTTTCCGAATCTGGGCTTCTTCGCCGGCGATGGCGGCAAGTCGGGGCCGACCAGCTATTCGGTTCACTGGCATGTGCCGATCGACGACGAGACCCACTGGCGCTACGATTTCTATTACGACGCCGTCGATGGCGTCGATCTCGACCGGCTGAAGGTGAAAGTCGGCACCGAACTCGGGCCGGGCTACAAGCCGACCCGCACGCGCGAAAATCGCTATCTGCAGGATCGCGAGGAGATGAAGTCCGGCCAGACCTTCTCCGGCATGGGCAATTATTTTCCCTCGCACGATCTCTTTGCTGTCGAAACGCCGGGGCCGATCCACGATCGTACGCGCGAACATCTGGGCGCCAGCGACGTCGCCATCGTGGCGACGCGCCGCCAGATGCTGAACGCGATCCGCGGCGTGCAGGAAGGCCGTGACCCGCCGGGCGTGATCCGCAGCGACAACGAGAACGTCTTCAACGACCTGCTGATTCTGGCGCAGATGATCGACAAAGGGGTTGACCCCAGACAGCATTGTGCGTCGATTGTGCAGACGCGGGATTACCACGCGCTCAAGAACTGAATTCGGAGGAAACCCGATGACGCATGTGTCCGCAAACCGTCGCTGGCTGGGCGCGCTGATCGCCGCGGGAGTCGGCGCGCTCGTTTCGCTCTCGGCCAATGCGGCTGGCTGGGACGACGGCGCTGGCGAGGACTGGAAAAAGGTTCTCGAAGCCGCCCGCAAGGAAGGCAACGTCGTGGTGCTCGGCCGCGCCGATCTCGCCAAGCCGTTCGCGGAAGGCTTCAAGCGCGATACGGGTCTGGGCCTCGATTTTCTCGGCGGACAGACGCGGGAACTGCAGGCGCGTTTCCGGCGTGAAGTCGCGGCCGGCAATGTGCTGAGCGATATGATCCTCGGCGGCGAGACCGCCATCGACATGATAGCGCCGGGCTATCTGATGCCGCTTGCCGACAAGCTGCTGCTGCCGGGTGTCAAGGACCCGAAGAACTGGGTCGACGGCCAGCT
>CANJEY010000329.1 GCA_947472615.1 Beijerinckiaceae bacterium | reverse complement strand
GCCGGACAGACAGGCGACGAAAATTCTGCGTGCGATGATCATTTGCCGTTGATGATCGCGGCGGCGCGGGCCAGCAGTTCAGGCCGCGTCTGGTAAGCATCTGCAATCAGCTTCTCGACCGCCTGTGGGGTCGCGGGCGACAACGGGATCGTCATGCGGTCCGCCTCGCCGGTAAATTCGGAATCTTTCATCGTCGCCTCAAAGGCCTTGCGCAACGCCGCGATCCGCTCAGCCGGAACGCCCGGCGGCGCAGCCACGAGGCGCGACATTTCCTGACTGTTGAACACGAGCCGCATGATCTGACGGTCATCGTCGTTGCGGGCGAACTCGAACACACCCGGCGTCTGCTGCAACTCTGGATGACGTTCCATGGTGAACTGCGCCAGCACATTCACCAGCTTGCCGGCGATCCACTCTGGCTTCTCGTTCTTCATGCACGGCCAGCACCAACCCATCCAGCCGTCGATCTCGCCGCGCTCCATCGCCAGCGCGCCTTCGCTGATGCCCCGATAGCCCGGGATGATGCGGAATTTCGTGCCGATCACGGCGTTCAACACGCGCGGCGCGATGGATGTAATGTCGTTCGTGCCAGTAGAGCCGACCGTCATCGGCTCACGGATGACGTCGTCAAGCGTCTTCGCCGAAGCCTTGTGCCAGCCAATCACCAGCCCCGCCTGCCGCCGATCAAGACTGCCCAGATAGGCGAACCTCAGCGGATCGTATTGCACGCCTTCCTTCGTCCACAACGGCGTGAACGGCACCGTGTCGCCCAGAATGGCGATTTCCGTCCCGTCGCGTTGCGAGATATTGTAAAGCAGATTCGTGGCGATCAGACCGCCAGCGCCCGGCATGTTGCGCACGATGATCGACGGCCGCCCCGGAATGTGCTTGCCCATGTGCCGCGACAACAGCCGCGCCACCGCGTCATAGCCCCCGCCGGGTGGATAACCGACGGTGATCACCATCTGGCGGCCCGTATAGAAATCCGAGATCGCGTCGGCCTGCACGCCGCAGGAGAAGCCGGCTAGCCCGGCAAGCATGATGAGGCCGCGTCGCAGCATATTTCCTCCTGGTTGTTCGCCGTTACTGCCAGTGTGACGCGTTTCGGCAAACCCGACAAGCTGACAGCGTCGCGGAAATCGCCTATCTGGAAGCCAATCGCGCACGGGGCGCGAACGGACATCGGGAGCAGCGCACATGATCAGGGTCGCATTCGTCATCGGCCAATATCCGCCGGACCAGCGCAAGCTGCGCGAGGACACCGCCAAGCGCTATTCGTCGGCGGAGGTCGAGGTCGGCATCATCGGCGTGCCGCTGACGCCGTTTAACGAGTTGCTGCCGGCCGAAGTGCAGCAGGCGGCGCCCTATTTCCAGCAGGCGTTCGCGCAGGCGCAGAAGGAAGGCTACGACGCCGTCGTGCCGCTCGGCGCGCTCGATCTCGGCGTAGAGGGCGGACGCTCGCTCGTCGATATTCCGGTGATGGCGCCCTATCATTGCGCGCTGCATGTGGCGGCGCAGATCGGCGATCGCTTCGGGGTCATCAGCTATACGGCCGAAAGCACCGTCAAGGCTCGCATGATGACGCGCACCTACGGCATGGAGGATTTCGTCGCCGGCTACGCCGATTCCGGCACATGGCTGCGCGAGATGGCGGACAAGAAGCAGCTGATGCAGGATTCATTCATCCGCGCAGCCCGCAAGCTGATTGACGAGGATGGCGCTGAAGTCATCATCCCCCGCGGCATCAGCCAGTGCCCGGTGCATATGGACCCCGACTGGCTCAGCGAGCAGATCGGCGTGCCGGTCGTCGAATGCATCGGCGCGCCGATACGCATGGCGGCCATGCTGGCGGGCCTCAAGTTGAAACAGAGCCGCAAGCGCTGGCCGAAATCGCATTCCATTCCGCAGATGCCCGGGATGGAGAAGGTCTGAAGCGGCGAACGTCCGCGACAAGCTGTTCCGGGCCTGCATGGATTGCTTCGTCGCTCTGCTCCTCGCAATGACGATGTTCACCACCGTCATTGCGAGCGAAGCGAAGCAATCCACCTCTACACGACGCAATGGAATGTTTCGTCGCTACGCTCCGCGATGACGGAACGTAGCACACGACTTATTCGTCTTCCGTTGAATCAGCCTTCCTTCTTCTTGCGCTTGAAGTGGCCGAGGCCGGGACGATACGACTTCTCGTCGAGGAACTGACGCATGCCTTCCTGACGGCCGTTCTCTTTATCGACGTGCTTCAGCGCATCGCTTTTGGCGTTGAGATAATCCTCCGCCTGCGGCTCGTTCATGAAGCGCACGGCGCGGATCGCTTCCTTCGTGTAACGAACGGCGGCGGGGCTTTTCTCCATCATTTTCTTGGCGAACTTGATCGTTTCGTCACGCAATTGCTCCAGAGGATAGTGGAGGGTGACGAGGCCCATCTGCTTGGCCTGCTTGCCGTCGAACGTGTCGCCGGTCGTGCCGTAGTAGATCGCGTCGCGATAGTTCATCATCTGCACGACGTTCCAGCTGACGATGCCGCCCGGCAGAATGCCCCAGTTGACCTCGGACAGGCCGAAGATCGCCTCATCGGCTGCGATCGCATAGTCGCAGGCACAGAGCGGCGTGAACGCGCCGCCGAAGCAGAAGCCGTTAACCATCGCGATGGTGGGCTTCGGGAAGGTGACCAGTTTGTCCCAGCGCCACGAGGCGGAATTGGCACGGTTGCGACGGTTTTCGGCCGGCGTCGCGGTCTCGCGACCACGGAAGTTCAGTGCGATGTCCTGCCCGGCGCAGAAGGCCTTGCCGGCGCCGGTCACGACCAGCACGAGCGTCTCGGGATCGGTGGCGAGTTCGTCGATCGCTTCGGCCATCTCCCGATGCAGCGTCGGGCTCATCGCGTTGCGCTTCTCGGGCCGGTTCAGATAGAGCCACGTGATTCCGTCGCCGTTCTTCTCGATCTTCACCGTCTCGCGTGTGATCGTCTTCGTCGCCATGTCGTTTCCTCTCGATTCGCCGCCGGATTGCGCTCCGCAAACTTGACGCCGGCCAGCGTTGGGATTGTTATACCCGAGAAGCAGCGGATTCCAACGCTGACAAAATGACCGCAGGAGGGAATGCATGAGCCGAAACGGCCGCGCCGGACTATTCGTCGCATTGACGCTGCTGATGTCGACCGCCTTCGCAAAGGCGCAATCGCTCGAGGAATTCTATCGCAACAAGTCGGTGGACTTCTATGTGCCGGCCGCGACCGGCGGCGGCTTCGACGCCTACGCGCGCGCAATGTCGCCGTATCTGCGCAAGCACATGCCCGGTCAGCCCAACATCAACATCGTCAACATGCCGGGCGCGGGCGGCATCGCGATGCTGCGCAAGATGTACGACACGTCGGCGAAGGACGGCACGGTGCTGGCGATCCTCAACCGCGTCGCCCTGACGCTGTCGAAACTCGATCCCGGGAAGGTCGGCCTCGATCTCAAGAAGCTGGAATTCATCGGCAGCATGTCGAGCGAGATCGGCGCCTGCTACGCGTGGAGCCCGGCGGGCGTCAAGAGCCTCGACGCGTTCAAGACTCGTAAGGTCGTTTTCGCCGATACCTCCATTGGCGGCATCGGCTATGTATATTCGTCGATCCTTGGTTCGCTGTTCAACGGCAATGTTGGCCATGTGCTGGGCTATCTGAACTCGTCAGACGCCTGGCTGGCGATGGAGAAGGGCGAGGCCGAGGCCAATTGCAACGGCTGGTATTCGGTCGTGGTCCAGCGGCCCGACTGGATCACGCAGAAGAAGATCGACGTGCTGCTGCAGTTCGGCGAGAAGCCGCTGCCGGGCCTCGAACACGTCCCGCTCGTCTGGAACATGCCGATGAGCGAGGACCATCGCCGCGCCATCGCGTTCCTGACCCGCAGTGATGAAGTAGCCCGCGTCGTCATCGCCCCGCCCGGAACTCCCGCCGATCGCACCGCGGCGTGGCGCGAGGCCATGACCAGGACGGTCGCCGACCCCGAATTCATCGAATTCGCACACCGCTCAAAAATCGAGATCGATTTCGTGAATGGCGAAGGTGTTCGGAAGATCGTCGAGGAGGTGCTGGACACGCCCGCTTCCGCGCTGGCGCTCGCGACCAAGATCATGCAATGAAACTTGAAATCGCTGATGAACGACGTATGACAATGTGAAGCTTAACAATTGGTGCGTAGATGGCGGCAGATGTCAAACCGGCTCAGGCCCTGAAGCTCCTGCAGGACGTCTCTCTCGGTCTGGTTCAGGACACGAAGCCTGAGGCCAGTCCGGACTTCACGCTCAGACAATTGGCGATCCTTCTGACCATCTATCTGGATCAGCCGCCCCACACGGTGCGGGGCCTCGCCAAAAAACTGAACGTCACCAAGCCGGTCATCACGCGCGCCCTCAACGCCATGGGCAAGCAGGCCATCGTCACCCGCCGCCGCGATGACAACGACAAGCGCAACGTCGTCGTGCAGCGCACCGTGAAGGGAGCGCTCTACGTGGAGGCGCTGGGCGACATGGTTGTTCAGGCTTCCAAAGTCCTGATGGGATGACCGGTACGCCGTTCGACCGCCGACGCACGCCTGCGCGCCCGGATCTGGCGGCGGAGCATCTGCGCGGGACGATCGAAGCCCGCAGCTACGCGGCCCCGCGCGTGATGCGGGTGGCAGAGGAATGCGTCCCCCTGCGGGCTGCGCCGACCCCTGACACGATGCTGGATACGCAGGCGATTTTCGGCGAACGCATCGCGATCTACGAAGACGAGGACAATTGGGCCTGGGGCCAGCTCCAGCGCGACCTCTATGTCGGCTATCTCAACCCCAATGCGTTGATGCGCGACGACGCCGCCCCGACGCACCGCGTGCGGGTTCCGCGCACCTTGGCGTATCCGGGCCTGTCGATGAAGCTGCCCATCGTGATGGCGCTGCCCATGGGGGCGCAGCTCGACGTCGTCGCCCGGCATGGCGATTTCGCCGAAGTGCGCAATCTCGGCTGTGTCTGGGCCGCGCATCTGGCGCGCCTCGACGAGCATGAGCCGGAGTTCGTCAGGGTCGCCGAGCTTTTTCTCAACGTTCCGTATCTGTGGGGCGGCAAGACGGCGCTCGGCCTCGACTGCTCGGGCCTCGTGCAGGTCTCGCTGCAGGCG
>CANJEY010000328.1 GCA_947472615.1 Beijerinckiaceae bacterium | reverse complement strand
GGGGCGGATGCGCCCGCAAGGCTCTCGGGCAATTCGCTGGCGTGGATCGTGTAGGTCGCTTCGTGTCCGTCGCCGCCGTCGACCAGAATGCGATAATCGGCGCGCTGCTTCGCGGTGAATGAAAACTCGCCTTCGTCGTTGGTCTGCAGCTTCGCCACGATCGTGCCGTCAGGCAGTGTGACGCTGACCTCGGCCTCCTGCGCGCGCCCGCCCGGCGAGAAATAGGCATAGCCGGAAACGTCCGCGCCCACCGCGGTGGCGAAGGCCTTCAGCTTGTGCGCCTGCGCCTGCGCGGGCAGCAGCAGAACGGCCGTCGCCAGAAGCAGCCGTCTACGCATAGGCGGCCTCCGTGGAACGCAGGCCGAGAAACTCCGGTTTCACGCGCATCAGGAGGCTGACCACCGCCGCCGTGAACACGCATTCGATCGCCATCACCGGCAGGTGCGCGAAGAGAGTCAGCTTAGCTGCGCCGATGAATTCCTTGCCCGAGAAAGCCAGCGACGCCGCGACCATCAGGGCCGTCAGCAACACGCCGATCGCGCCCGCTGCGCCTGCGGCGGCGATCGTCACGCGACGGCTATCGCGCCGCGCCGCGAGCCTGAACAGAAAATGGCAAACCAGAGCCGGCGCGGCCATGTTCATCACGTTGACGCCCAGCACCACCAGTCCGCCGAAACCGAACAGCACCGCCTGCAACAGCAGCGCGACCAGAATGGCCGGAAAGGCCGCCCATCCAAGCGCGACGCCCACCAGTCCGTTGAGGATCAGATGCACCGACGTCGGGCCGACCGGGAAATGCACCAGTGATGCGACGAAAAACGTCGCCGACAGCACAGCCGTCTGCGGAATGCGGTCGTGGTCCAGGGATTTCAATCCGATGGCGCAGCCTGCCAGCGTCACTGCGACGCCGGTCGCCAGGACCGGTGCAGACAGGACGCCATCAGGAATATGAGCCACGCACGACACCCTAGTTGACGGTTCCACGCCTGTAAGGCTTATTCTGGCAAACCTCATACACCCGCCATTCGGTGGCGCGCAAGGAAAACCGCGCGCCGCGGATGCGGCAAGTTCACTTCATGTCGACGGTCTTCACCCAGATGGTTCCGCCGATTTCTGCGTCGGCCTGCTTGCCGTCCGGGCCCTTGATCCTGCCGTCGGTCAGCACGTTGAAACCCCACCAGCCGGCGCGGGGCATCGCGTAAGCGAAGACGCCGTTCTGATCGGCCTTGACGACCTGCGTGTTGAACGGATCGGACGGCGCCTTGAACTTCGCGTCGTTGATCCATTCGATCTCGACGCGGGCGTAGGGCAGGGGCTTGCCGTCCTTCAGCGCCACGCCGCGAAACAGGTTGCCGGTCCACATTCCGTACGGGCGGCTCAGGGGCCGGATTTCCACCGGCGAGCCGACAAGCTGGTCCCATTGTTCGCCCGCGCCGAAATCCACCACGACCTTGGTGTGGTGAACCAGAAAGTGCTTCTCGGCCGCATCCCAATAGGGAGCGGGCTGCAAATAGAACACATAGTCGCCGGGGCGGTCGAACTTGTAGGAGGCCTCGAACGCCTTGCGTCCGTCGATGGCTTTTGGCGTCAGCGAGCTGCGCAGATCGACCTTCTTACCGCCGGCCAGAACGCCGAATTCGACCGGCTGCCCCATGTCCATCGTCGGGCCGCCCTCGAACGGGTGGGTGAACACCAGCGACAGCTTCACCGAACGGTCGCCATCGTCGGGCACGACATCGGTGGAGGGGATCAATTCCTGAAAATGGGCGGATGCGCTTCCGGCCAGACAGGCCAGCCCAAACGCCAAAGCCAGCGAACGCAGCGTCATTCGATCCTCCGTGTATGATGATTCTATATATTTCTCATACTCAGGCGTATGTCAAGCCATTCGCGGGCTGGGCTATTTGGTCGCGGCGGAATCGAACGAAACAGCGTCATCGGTTGCGGCGCAGCGATTTCTACAAATGTAGACCCGGCTACACTCTCAGGTCTTGTCTTCATCTATCTGATTTCATTTGCAAAAGCCAAGATGATGCGTCACACCCAATAGGCATTGGGGAGTAGGCGACGTCTTTGGACGGAACGCCGTCAACATTCTGGGCGCCGCCTTCGGGCGCTGCCCTGGCGGCGCGGGCGATGAGCCCTGGCGAGACCGATGCGCAGATTTGGCCTCGCCACGCCGGAGTTCCCTGTGCTTCAGACCATGATTCTCGCCCTCAGTCTTTCATCGGACGCGTTCGCCGCTTCGCTCGCCAAGGGGGCGCGGTATCCCAACATGTCCGTGGCGCGCACGACCGGCATCGCGCTCGGCTTCGGGGCGCTGGAAGCGCTCGCTCCGCTGATCGGCTTTTTGCTCGGCCGGCAGTTCGCGGGCGCGATCGAGGATTTCGACCACTGGATCGCCTTCGGCATTCTGGGCTTTCTGGGCAGCCGCATGTTCTGGCTGAGCTTTCAGGCGGATGACGACGCGCCCGCGCTCGACGCAAACCCGACCGTTATGGCCATCGTGGCGACCGCGCTCGGCACCAGCGTCGACGCGACCGCTGTGGGCGTCACGCTGGCGCTGTTCACCGACAATATTCCGCTGACGCTGACCGCCATCGGCGGCGTGACGTTCCTGATGGCGCTGGTCGGCCTGCGCCTCGGCGGCGTGATCGGCGAGCGCTTCGGCAAATGGGCGGAGATGCTGGGCGGTCTCGGGCTCGTGGCGATCGGGACCAATATCCTCATCACGCATCTGGCCGGCTGAGGGCGGGCTCCGTGCCTATCCCTCCAGCCCCATCGCGACCCGCAGCTTGCGCGAATAGCCGTAGATGTCGTCGCGCAATTGCATCTTGCCGGCGTCGTCCACGAAGGCCGTGAAATATTCGATGTGGATCGGCAGGTGCTTGGGCAATTGCACGGTCTTCTCGCCGCCGCCGACCATCCTGCGCACGCGGTCCTGCGTCCAGCCATTGTCGCGGCCGAGCACGACTTCGGCGAGCGCGAAGGGCTGGTCGACGCGCACGCAGCCGTGGCTGTAGGCGCGCTTGGCGTTGGCGAACAGGCCGCGCGACGGCGTGTCGTGCAGATAGACCGCGTGTTCGTTCGGGAACATGAACTTGATGTTGCCCAGCGCGTTGCGCTCGCCGGGCGGCTGGCGGACGATCAGCTGACCCTTCTTCTGCACCACCTCGTAGCCGAGGCGCTTCAGATAATCGGGATCGGCCGCGAGCTTCGGCATCATCTCCTTCTTGATGATGGACGGCGGCACGTTCCAGTACGGATTGACGATCAGGAATTGCATGGTGTTGGAGAACACCGGCGTCGGGGTCGTCGGCTTGCCGACGATGACGCGGGTGCGGTGAGCGACTTCGCCGTCGCGCACGAGCTTCAGCCCGTAATCGGGAATGTTCACTTCGAGCCGGCTGTCGCCGAGATCGCGCGGCATCCAGCGCCAGCGCTCCATGTTGGCGAGGATTTCAGCCTCCAGCCGCGACGGGTCGCCGCCCGACAGCGCCGCGATGGTGCGCTTCGTCAACGCGCCCGAGGCCGGAATGCCACTAGAGCGCTGGAAATCCGCCACCGCGCTGGCGACGCGGGAATCGTAGAGCAGATTGTCGGCGCTGCCGGCGTCCTGCGCCGGCTCCAGCCCGAAGTGCGCGCGAATCAGCGGGACGCGCGGGTCTTTCATGCCGACCTTGATCTCGGGGCCGGCTGGAATGCGGGTCTGTGCTATGGCAGGCCGCTCCTGCCGCAGCTCGGCGAGCTTCGCCCGCAGGTCCGTATAGCCCTTGTGGGGTGGGTTGAAGGCCAGCAGCGCCGCGTTTGCGTCAGTGGATGCAGATACGTCGGCCAGAATGCGGCCAGCGTCCGCCGTCTCGGGCTTCTGGGTGATGAGGTTCGAGATGGAGCGCGGATCAATGCGTCCGCCGCTGGCCTGCCGGCCGTAGCCCACGACCGCCTGCGACAGGGCGATCTCGGTCGCCGCCAACGCCGCCGGATCGCCGGCTTTCAGGGTGGGGATCGCGTAGGCCGACAACACGATTCCATCGTCGTCGGCGCGTTCGAGGCGCGCGACGGCTGCGGCGGCCTGCGGCGTCCATTTGCCGCTCGCGACCCAGAGGGGGGCGAAATCGCGGGCAGCGTAGAAAGCCGCGATGGCCTCGCGCTCCTTGCGCAGGGCGGCCGCGTTCGCGCCGCGCGGAATGTCGGCCTTGGCGAGCGTCTCGACGGCGGACTTGATCAGTGGATTGAGCGGTTCGGGCTCGACCTGCGCGGCCTGAACGGGCGCGGCCTTTGGCAGCACATCCTCGACGTGGACGATTGCTTCGAGCGGGGCTTCGAGGTCAAGCCGCACCGACGCATCGGCCGTGCGAACGGGTTCGGGCGTCGCGGGGGCGATATCGTCCACCCGCACGACGGCCTCGGGCGGAGCCGGCAGGATCAGAGATTCGGGATCGACGACCGCAGCCAGCGGCGCGACGACATCGTCGAAGCGGGCGATCGCCTCAGGGGGCGGCGGGAGGACGAAGGATTCGAGCGCAATCGCTTCCGACTGCGACGGAGGGGCGACCGGCTCCTGTGCGGATAGCGAGCCGCCCAGTGCGAGCGTCAGCGCCGCCAATGAGGCTCCCACCAGCCAATTCTTTGTCACGCGCATCCCCATGCCAAGCCTCGCCGTCGCCAGAAGACCAAACGCCGTTACCGACCCGACGCGACCGGCGCGCGCGAACGCTGCGCCGATCTGCATTTCCATACGGGGCAATAGAAGAAATCAATGGCGTTCGGTGTGCAGTCCCGCACATCCGGCAAACTTGGAATGGCCGTGGCGCGCGCGCCACAGATCAGGCGGCGTCGGATTCTGCGCCGGAGCCCTCGTCGAGACCGAAATCCTTCATCTTGCGATAGAGCGTCGAGCGGCCGATTCCGAGTTTGCGGGCCATCTCGGACATCTGGCCGCGATAATGCGCCAGCGCGAACTTGATGACCTCGGCCTCCATGTCCTCCAGCTTCCGCACGTCGCCGCTTTCGTCGAGCAGCTTGAGCACGTTGGGGTCGCGCACTTCGACGCGCACGATCTCGCGCTGCGCATGCTGCAACTGATGCGGCGCCATGGCGGGCGCGGGCGGCACGCGGACGTCGAAGCCTTCCACATG
>CANJEY010000327.1 GCA_947472615.1 Beijerinckiaceae bacterium | reverse complement strand
GCTAAGTGGCAGAGATCTCAGGATGGAAGCGCTGTCGGAATTTGGGAGTCGAAGGCTGTTTGGTCATTCCTAAAGGAACTCGTCAAAAGGCCAACTTTATTTGTCAGAGTCGAAGGCCAACGAAGCGTTGACATGTTTTTCAAACTCGATGGATTGGAACCCATAATTTCTGGAACGAGAGAGGCTTGTAAGGAATAGAATCCATAAAGGCTCACAGACCGTGCTCTTCCGTTGGCGATGTACCGTTCTTCACCGTGCCTCGGCTACCAGTTCGCCGTCGCTGGCTCGGTGATCAACAAGCGCGCGAAAGAGCAGGGCGCGGGGCATGAATTGCCGACGGACTGGTTCACCGAGACGGTGCATCCGTAAGGCGCCCGTTGTGACGTTGGCGACGCCCCTCGTGCTTCGAGACGCGCTGCAGCGCAGCGCTCCTCAGCATGAGGGGCTTCTTCCCTGTTTTGAAAAACGATATGACCTCATGCTGAGGCGCGAAGCGCCGTCTCGGCGATCTATGATCGCCAAAAGCACGAGGTCGCCGCCCTCAATACCCGTGCTCTTTCGCCGGGAAAGCGCCGCTCTTCACCTCGGCCACATAGGCCTTCACTGCACCCTCGATCGTGCCGGTGTCGGGAATGAAGTTCTTCACGAAGCGCGGACGCTTGCCGGGGAACACGCCGATCATGTCGTAGAGCACCAGCACTTGTCCGTCGCAATGTGGGCCGGCGCCGATGCCGATCGTCGCCGTGGTCTTCAGCGCGTTGGTGATGCGCGTCGCGGTTTCGGTCGGGGTCATCTCGATGACCATCAGGGCCGCGCCCGCCTGTTCGAGCGCCAGCGCGTCGGCCAGCATCGCGCTGGCCGCATTGTCGCCCTTGCCCTGAATGCGATAGCCGCCGAGCTGATGCACCGATTGCGGCGTCAGCCCGATATGGGCGCAGATCGGCACGCCCCGCTCGACCAGAAACCGCACCGTTTCGGCCATGTAGGCGCCGCCCTCGACCTTCACCATTTGCGCGCCCGCCGCCATCAGCTTTGCAGCGTTGCGCATCGCCTGTTCGCGGCTCTCCTGATACGAGCCGAATGGCATGTCGGCGATAAGAAACGCTCGCTCCATGCCGCGAAATACGCACTCGGTGTGATAGACCATATCCTCGATCTTCACTGGCAGCGTCGTGGCGTGACCCTGAATGACGTTGCCGAGCGAGTCGCCGACCAGCACGGCGTCGACGCCGCAGCGGTCGAGCATCGCCGCGAAGCTGGAATCGTAGCAGGTCAGCATGGCGATCTTCTCGCCGCCGGTCCGCATGCGCGAGATGTCGCCGAGCTTCAGGGGCTTCGTATCCTGCAGGTACGCCATGGCTACGCTCCGTGTCAGGCCTCGACCGCGATATTGTCGATGAGCCGAGTCTTTCCGATACGCGCCGCGACCAGCATGCGCAACGGACGTCCCGTGAGGGCCTCGACCGGCGCGAGGGTCGCGGCGTCGCGCACCTCCAGATAGTCGATGTCGAACCCGCCCGCCGCGATGGCGGCGCGCGCTGAGTCCAGTGTCGCGCCGATGTCGGCGCCCGCGCGGATGCGCTGGCCGGCGTCCTGCATCGTGCGATGCAGCAGCGGCGCCGTCTGCCGTTCCGCATCGCTCAGGTAAACATTGCGCGACGACATCGCCAGCCCATCGGGCTCGCGGATCGTCGAGCCGCCGAGAATCTCCACCGGCAGATCGAGGTCGCGCGCCATCTGGCGGATGACGGCGAGCTGCTGGAAGTCCTTTTCGCCGAAGATCGCCACATCGGGCGACGCCTGAAGCAGCAGCTTCGCCACCACGGTCGCGACGCCAGCGAAATGCGTCGGGCGGAAACGGTCTTCAAGTCCCGCCGTCGCCGGGCCTGCGAGGGTGATCGTCGTGGCGAAGCCGTCCGGATACATGTCAGAAGGCGCGGGGTTGAACACGGCGTCCACGCCTGCCGCCGCGAGTTTCGTCAGATCGGACTCGAAGGTGCGCGGATATTTGGAGAAATCCTCGTTCGGGGCGAACTGCGTCGGGTTGACGAAGATCGACACCACGACGCGGTTCGCCTCTTGTCGCACACGTTTCGTGAGCGACACATGGCCCTCGTGCAATGCCCCCATGGTAGGAACGAGCGCCACGGTTTCGCCCAATCGCCGCCAGCCGGATACGAGGGCGCGCAGGTCTGCGACGCTATGCGCGACGATGGGCTGATCGCTTGACACGTGCCTGCTTCCCCTCCCGGCGGCCGCGGCCGGCTCACGCCGCCTGCTTTCCGCCACGCCTTTTACACTGCGCTCGGCGGACAGTCGCGCCCCGATCGCTGATCGCTATCAGATAGGCGTCGGGCGTGCGTTTGTGGATGCGCAATTCGTCGACCGGCGGCGCGTCGTCAAGGCCAGCAATCAACTTGCGGCCGGCGTCGCGCCACGCAGGCGGCCGAGCAGCACGCGCATCGGCACGCGCAGGATGCGGAACATGAGGACGAGCGCGACCGCATAGACCGCCGACCCGGCCAATCCGAGCGCACACAGGCTGACGACCGGATGATCGAAGCCCGCGCCGCGCGACAGCGCCGCCGCCGCGTTCTGCCCGGTCAGCGCCACGACGGCGAGCGCCAGAGAGGCCGCGGCCGTGGCGGCGACAATTTTCCAGAACGTCGCGTCGAATCGCATCGCGCCGCGCCGCAGCGCCAGAATAGCCAGCAGCCCAAAGTTGATCCAAGCGCCGGCGGACGTGGCGAACGCGAGGCCCGACGCGCCGAGCGGTTTGAACAGCACGATCTTCAGAGCGACGTTCAACCCTACGGCCGCGAGCGCGATCATCATCGGCGTGCGCGTGTCGCCGGTCGACTGGAAGCTCGCCACCGCTGAGCGGATCAGCACCACCGCCATCAGGCCGAGTCCGTAAGCAGCCAGCACCGCGGCGGAGGCGTCGGCGTCCGCCTCGGTGAACGCGCCGCGCACGAAAACGGCGCGCATGATCAGATGCGGGATCGTCAGGAAGGCGACGCAGAACGGCGCGGACAGCAGGATCGTGATGGCCATCGTGCGGTTCTGCGCGTGATAGGCAGCGCCCGGATCGTTGGCGGCGAGCCGGCGGCTCATTTCCGGCAGCAGCACCGTGCCGGCCGCGATGCCGATGACGCCGATCGGCAATTGGTTGATGCGGTCGGCGTAATAGATCGACGACGGGCCGCCCGTCGGCAGCAGCGAACTGATGATCGTGTCGGCGAAGATCGCGATCTGCACGCCGGCAGAGCCGATGATCGCCGGTCCCAGCGCGACGAAGAACTGCTTCACGTCGGCGGTCCAGCGCGGCCGGGCAGGGGAGCTCAGCACGCCAGCGCGGCGCGAGGCGACGAGCAGCAGCAGCAATTGCGCCGCGCCGGAGAGCGCCACGCCTGCCGCCGCAGCATGTCCGGCGCTTGGAAACAGGAACACGACCGCCAGCGCGGCGATCATCGACAGGTTCAGCAGCACGGGCGCGAAGGCCGCCGCCGCGAAGCACCGGTGCGCGTTGAGCGTGCCCGACAGCAGCGTGTCGAGCGTCGTGCAGAGCAGGTACGGGAAGGTGATGCGCGTCAGCGTCACGGCGAGATCGAACTTCGCCGGATCTTCGGCGAAGCCTGGCGCGAGCAGCGTCACCAGCGCGGGCGTAAACGTCCACGCCAACGCCAGCACGACGATCTGCGACAGCAGCAGCAGCGAGAAGATCTGTCCCGAAAACCGGCGGGCCGAGTCTGCGCCTTCGGTCTCCAGCACGCGCGAATAGGACGGCACATAGGCAGCGTTGAACGCGCCTTCGCCGAAGATGGTGCGAAAATGGTTCGGCAGCCGGAACGCCACCACGAAAGCGTCGGCGATAAAGCCTGCGCCGAGGATCGCGCCCAGCACGACGTCGCGCAGAAAGCCCGTCAGACGCGACAGCAGTGTGATGCCGCCGACGGAAAGCAGGCTCTTGAGCATCAGGCCTGCGCGCGCTGGCGATGCCGCGCCGGCGCGGGCTGAACGGCGATTTCCTCGCCCTCGGGGCCGAGCCGTTCGGCCACCAGATACAGCGGCCGGCGCTTCACTTCGGCAAAGATGCGACCGATGTATTCGCCCAGAATGCCAAGCGACAGGAGCTGCACGCCAGCGAAGAACATGATCGACACGATCAGCGACGCGAAGCCCGGAACGTCGACGCCGCGCACGATGGTCTGCGCCAGAAAGTAGATCGCCGTCAGCATGGCGAACAGGGACACGATCATGCCCACATAGCTCCACACCTTCAGCGGCACGGTGGAGAAGGACATGAGCCCGTCGAGCGCGAACCGCGTCAGCTTGCGATAGCTGAACTTCGAGGTGCCGTGGGCGCGGTCGGCGACCTCGAACGGGACGCCGATCGACTTGAAGCCGACCCACGCGTAAAGGCCCTTCGAGAACCGCGCCCGCTCGCCCATGGCGCACAGCGCCTCGACGGCCTGCCGGTCGAGCAGGCGGAAGTCGCCTGCGCCTTCCGGCAGGCTGGTCTCGCCGAACGAACGGAACAGGTAGTAGAAGCGTTCCGACAGCAGCTTGCGCATCGGGCTGTCGGTTTCGCGATCGACGCGCTGGCCGTAGACGTTCTTGTAGCCCTGCCGCCAGCGCTCGACGAATTGCTCGATGACTTCGGGCGGATGCTGCAGGTCGGCGTCCATGATGACCACGGCGTCGCCCTCGGCGTGGTCGAGACCAGCCGCGATGGCAATCTCCTTGCCGAAATTGCGGCTGAACGAAACGGCGCGCATGCGCTTGTCGGCAGCATTGGCGCGTCGTAGCGATCCCATCGTGTCGTCGGACGATCCGTCGTCGACGAACACGACCTCGAATGATGATGCGCATCGCTCCAGCACGGGCGTCAGACGCGCGATCACGTGCTCGATATTGTCGGCTTCGTTGAACACCGGGACGACGACCGAAAGCTCCGGCCGGGCCGGAGCTGCTTGGTTTAAATCTTGCGCGGGCGTCGCCATCGGAATCCGCTCTCTGAATCGAAAGAAAGACGTATTCGCTGCGCATTGATTAGGCAAGGCTGCCATGCCGACGCTTGCAGCTTGCGGGCGGGACGTTATGGTCCGGCCTCCTTCGCCGGATTTTCCATTGACCAGCTTCGCCTTCAAACTCTGCGCT
>CANJEY010000326.1 GCA_947472615.1 Beijerinckiaceae bacterium | reverse complement strand
ACATGATCGCATCGACAATGACACGCCGTCGCGCGCGCGCATTCGCGCTCGCGGCGGCCCTCGGCGGGGCGTTCGCCACGTCTCCGGCATTCGCGCAGTCAGGCGAGGAATTGTTCAAGGAGTGTTCCTCCTGCCATTCGGTAAAGGTGGGCGAGAACGACGTCGGCCCGTCGCTGCACGGTCTCGTCGGGCGGCAGATCGCGACCGCCGAAGGCTTCCGCTATTCCAACATCTTCAAGGCGCAGAAATTCGTCTGGACCGAAGACCTGCTCGATCGTTTTCTCGCCGATCCGCAGGCTATGTTTCGAGGCAGCAAGATGCCCTATGCGGGCATGCCCGACGCCGCGCAGCGCGCGGCGCTGATCGGCTGGCTGAAAGAAGCCACGAAATAGCAGCGCTCGCGCTGGTTGACAGCGCGCGCTCCTCTGCCTCAATGCGGCCTGAACCGAACCGGAGGCCGCCTTGCGCGCATCGCATCTTACCATCACGATCCTGACCGCCGGCCTGCTGGCGTCATGCGTCGCCGCGCAGGCGCAGGAGCCCTTCTACAAGGGCAAGACGATCACCATCCTGATCGGCGGCACGGCGGGCGGCGGCGTCGACAATCCGGCGCGGCTCGTGGGCCGGTATCTCGGCAAGCACATCGCCGGCAATCCGGTGATCAATCCGCAACTGATGCCGGGCGCGGGCGGCATCCGTGTCGTCGATCATCTTTATTCGGTGGCGGCGCGCGACGGCACTGTCATCGGCGCGCTGCCGACAGGCCCGCTGCTCGAACCGCTGATCGGCGCCCGCAAGGCGACCTATTCGATGACCGAGTTCACCGCCATCGGCGCGATGTCGAAGGACGTCAGCGTCTGCGTCGCGTGGGGCGAGTCGAAGTTCAAGACGATGGAGGGCGCGCGCGCCAGCCAGATGATCGTCGCCGGCACCGGCGCTGGCTCGACGCCGGACATTTATCCCGTCGTGCTGAACGAGGCGCTCGGCACAAAATTCAAGGTCGTCACAGGCTATCTCGGCACGCAGGAAACCGTGATGGCGATCGAGCGCAAGGAGGCGGACGGGCGCTGCGGCTGGGGCTGGGCCAGCCTCAAGGCCACCAAACCGGACTGGGTGCGCGACAAGAAGCTGAACTTCCTCGCCCAGATGGGCCTGTCGAAGTCTCGCGAAATGCCCGACGTCCCCCTGGTGCTCGATCTCGCGAAGAACGAGGCGGACCGTCAAATGCTGACGCTGCTGTTCACGCCACTCGACATCAACCGGCCGTTCCTCGCGCCGCCGAACCTGCCGCCCGAGCGTGCCGCCGAACTGCGCAAGGCGTTCATGGACGCGATGAACGACGAGGGCATGAAGGCCGAGATCAGGCAGATCACCGGCGAAGAAGCGGAGCCCACCGACGGCGCCAACATGCAGAAGCTGCTCGGCAACGTATACGCCACGCCACCCGCGATCGTGGAGCGCCTGCGCGCGGTGCTGGCGAAGACGTGAGGCCAACGTAACGTCTGCAATGCTGCGCCATTGCCAAACAGCGTCGGATCGCTAGGCTGACCTCCGGTTGATGCGCCGACAAACGCGCGCGCCCCGGGAGGATGACGATGATCGGCGTTTTGTGGCGAATGTTCGCCGTCCTGCTGGCCTGCGCGCCCGGTCTCGCGTCGCGCGCCGATGAAGTGTCCGACTTCTATCACGGCAAGACGGTGACGATCGTAGTCGGCTATTCGACCGGCGGCGGCTACGATCTGCAGGCCCGCGTTCTCGCGAAATACTGGCCGAAATACATTCCCGGCAATCCGGTCGTCATCGTGCAGAACATGCCGGGCGCGGCCAGCGTCGTGGCGGCGAATTCGGTCAACAACACCGCGCCGCGCGACGGCACCGTCGTCGGCATGTATTCGGACGCCAATGTCATCGCGCCGCTGATGAAGGTAAAGGGCATCCAGTTCGATCCGCGCCAGTTCGGCTGGATCGGTTCGCTCGCCGCGCGCCCTACCGGCGTCATCTTCGTGCGCAGCGACTCGCCTGCGACGACGCTCGAGGCGGCGCGCGAGAAAGAGGATATTCTGGGCGCGCTGGGGCCGGACGCCACCAGCACCTATGCGCTTCTGGCCAACGACCTGTTCGGCACGAAGTTCAAGTTGATCCTCGGCTACAAGGGCGGGCAGGAAATTCATCTGGCCGTTCAGCGCGGCGAGGTGCACGGCCGCGCCGGCTATGATTGGCCCTCGCTGGTGCGCGAATATCCGCAATGGATCAGCGAGCAGTTCATCAAGGTCATCGTCCAGATGGCGCTCGAACCGGATCCCGATCCGGCGATGAAGGATGTGCCGGTCGCGATCAATCTGGCGAGAAATGATGAGGACAAGAAGATCCTCGAACTCGTGCTCGGCACCGGCCGTTTCCAGCGCGCCTTCTCGGCGCCGGGCGGCGTGCCGCCCGCGCGTCTGGCGGCTCTGCGCGACTCCTTCAAGGCGACCATGTCCGATCCGGGCTTCGTGGCGGACATGAACAAGCTGTCGGCTAACGGCGTCACCTACGCCGGCGCTGCCGACATCGAAGCCTATATGCGCAACGTTTACGCGTTCCCGCCCGCGGTAGTCGAACGCGCCTCGAAATATTTCAGCGAATAGAGATCGGAGACGCCCGATGCTGAGCCCGCAGCAGAACGAACGCCTCACCCGCGTCGGCCCCGGCACGCCATGCGGCGAACTGATGCGCCGCTACTGGATACCGATCGCGCCCGTAGCGCAACTCGATGACAATCCGGTGCGCAAGGTCCGTGTGCTGTGCGAGGATCTCGTTTTGTATCGTGATCGCAGCGGCAGGCTCGGCCTCATCGGCGACAGGTGCCTTCATCGGCTCGTCGACATGGTCCACGGCATCCCGGACGTCGACGGATTGCGCTGCCCCTATCACGGCTGGCTCTATGGCGAGAACGGCGACTGCCGCGACAGGCCGATGGAATCGACGCGCGGCGTGTTCAACCAGAAGATCAAATCCTATCCGGTGCGCGAGTTGGGCGGCCTCGTCTTCGCCTATATGGGTCCGCTGCCGGCGCCGGCCCTGCCGCAATGGGATCTGTTCGTCTGGCCGAACGCGATCCGCCAGATCGCCATCAACGTCATCGACTGCAACTGGCTGCAGTGTCAGGAGAACACCGGCGACCCCACGCACAGCGCCTGGGCGCACGGCAAGTTCTTCGCCTATGTGCTCGAACGCAAGGGACAGTTCGGCGAACGCGCCGCGAGCCTCGACCACACGCTGTACGACCGCAGCCGCATGGGCGACGGCATCAAGGAACTGTTCGCGCGCCCCACCACGCATGGATTCGAAAAGGGCACCGTCTATTCGAAGGAGCTCGGCGCCGAGCGCGACCGCGTTCGGACCCATTCGACCGTGATCTTTCCGTTCTACACACAGACAGATGTGGCCGGTTCGCCGCGCAGCGAATTCCAGATTCGCGTGCCGATGGACGACACGCACACCTACCACATCGGTTATCAATGTTATGCCGCGCCGCCCGGCGTCGAGCTGCCTGCCGTGAACGGCGTCCCGTGGTACGAGCCGCCCACGCACGATGCGAACGGCGAGCCGATCCTCGATTACGTGCTGGCGCAGGATGCGATCATGTGGGCCGCGCAGGGCGCCATCACCGATCGCTCGCAGGAAATTCTCGGCCGCACCGATGTGCCGATTGTTTTTCTGCGCAAGCAACTCGATGAGCAGATCGCCCGCGTCGAGCAGGGTCTCGATCCGATGAACTTTTTCCGCAACGATCCCGGCATGCTGCACGGTGACGGCAAGTCGCCTTATCAGCACTGGGCCGCGCCCGACTGGGCGTCGAAGAAGCTCTTCGTCAGCGCCGGATTCCGTCAGATGTTCCACAAGGGATTCGCGATCGATGATTCCGATCGCTACGGGCCGATCGTCGAGCAGGTGAAGGAACTGCACCGGCGCATCGAGGAGTTTGAACTCGACGTCAGCCGCGAGCCGCAGCCCGCCTGAGCGCTATTTGTTCGTCCACAGGATGATCGGCGCGAGATCGGAGGTCTTGCTCTCGCCAGCGCGACGCAGCGCCGCGACCTCGTCGATCGGCGCGGGGCAATAGGCGTGGTGATACACCACCGTGACCGTGCGATCCGGCCGCGCCGCGATGGCCTGCGCCAGTTTGGCGATCACCGGGCGCATCACGCTCTCGCCGAACGGGTTGTTCATGTAGACCATCAGGTCGCCCGTCGGAAAATCGTAAGCGGCGGCGTCGCCGTGCACGATTCGGCTGTTTTTCAGTTTGAGAATGTCGAGATTGGTCTGCGCTGTCTCCGCCAGTTCCTGCGCGAATTCCACGCCCGTCGACGACGCGAAGCCCATCTCGGCCGCGATGATCACCGCGCGGCCCTTGCCGCAGCCAAGATCGACGAAATCGAAGCGGCTGACGTCGAGGCCGAGCGTCCGCACCGATTCTTCCAGCCAGTCCTGCTGCATCGGCTGGTAGCGCACCCCGTCGGCCGCATTGGCGGAATCGACCTTCAGCTTCCACAGCGGAATATTCCCGTCCGTATCGACGCCGCGCGCCGCGTCGAAATCGCGGACCGGTTGCGGCGCGTCGCTGCTGCTCGCGCGGATCTTGCGGATCGTGCCGGCGACGCCGTCGGTCTGCACCGAATGCAGCACCTTCTGCGCCAGCAGCGCCAGTCGTCGTAACATCGCCAAGACATCCCCGCGTTGAATCGGCGCGACTATCGCGACGCACTTCGGCCAAGTCAAACAGGCGGGCAGGGCCCGAACGTCATGCGACTGTCACATATTTCGATATATCCAGAATTATGGATTCAACTCTTGCCATCGCCGCGCTCGCGGCCCTCGCGCAACCGACGCGGCTCGACGTGTTCCGCCTGCTGGTGCGGCACGAACCGGAGGGCCTGCCGGCGGGCGAACTGGCGCGACGTCTCGCGGTGCCGCCCAACACGCTGTCGGCGCATCTGGGCGTTCTGTCGCGTGCAGGCATCGTGACCGGCGAGCGCCGCAGCCGCTCCATTATCTATCGGGCCGATATCGCGGCGCTGCGAACCCTGACCACCTTTCTGGCTGATGAATGCTGCGGCGGCAGGCCCGACCTCTGCGCCCCCGCCGCCCCCAACGCCTGCTGTCCACCGGAGACCTGCTGATGACGCCCGACCCCATGTTCAATGTGCTGTT
>CANJEY010000325.1 GCA_947472615.1 Beijerinckiaceae bacterium | reverse complement strand
GGAGCGCGCCAGCGCCGCAGCCGCCTGCTCCAGCGCGTCCGGCCCAAGATCGTTGGCCGGCGTGTTGACGAGATCGCGCACCAGCGTCACCGACGCGACGATATTCTCGACGCGGGCGACGTCGACGCCTGCGGGCGCGCTGAGCGCCGGAAAGGCCGCACCCTTCTTGTAACGGCCAAAGCGGTACGAACTCAGCGCCCAGGCGAGCGCCGCATGTTGCAGACCCGCCTTGCCGCCGTGCGGTTCGTTGGCGAAGCGATAGACGCCCTCCGGCAACAGCGTCGCGAGCTTGCCCGGCAGGAACCAGTCCTTGTGTTTCGCCCCGGCGCTTTCGAGACCGAACAGGACGCAAGCGATGGCGCCCGCCCCATTAGGCGCCACGAGATGTCGACCGGCCGTGGGCTTGAAGCCGGACGCCTCTGCGAAGGCGCGCGCCGGCGCCGGCAGCGCCGCAGCAACCTCGCTCCATGTTTCGGAGGTGACGAACCAGATTGGAACGGCTTTGGCGGAGGGCTTGGCGAGAACGGGCATGTGGACTCCGGCGACTCGGAACGGGAATGGCGCGTATGCGGAGCATTAACACTCTCTTAGGGTTAACGCTTTATTGCTCGACCGGAACGTATCTCAGCAAGGGCTGGTTGCGCCCATGACGTCGCATCATCATCACCCGCAGGCGGTCAGTAACATGCGCGACGCGACGCCTTCGAAATCCCGCTCTCTCGTGATGGCTCTCCTCGTCACGACCGCCCTGTCGCTTGGGGCCTGCGCAAAGCTCAACGACGTCACCGGCTCCATCGGCAATCCATCGGCGGAAATGCCCAAGACACAGGACGGCGTACGCCAGTACACCGAGGCTTGGGGCAAGCGTCCAATCCGACCAACAGCTATTGCACCGGCGCGCCCAACAGCATCGTGGTGGTTCGCGCCATCTATCCGCTGCCGGTGTATCTCGACATTCTGTCCATGGCGTCGAGCAGCCTGAAGAACAGCGGCGCAACCGGCGCCTCGACCAATCAGGATGGCCAGACGAGCTTCAAGTCCGCCGACGGCGTCGCCGGCATGAAGCGCATGCTGATGGGCATCGCCTCCTTCCGCAACGAACCGTTTCCCGGCTCTGCCGGCGCGGTGTGCTGAGGACAACGCCATGATCAAACAGGCCCGGCTCTACTCGACCACGTCGGCGAAATCCATCCTGCGGCGCGCCCGCAGCGAGGAGGACGGCATCGCGGCCGTCGAATTCGCCCTCATCCTGCCGCTGATGCTGACGCTCTACATCGGCACGGCGGAAATCTCGAACACCCTGATGGCGAGCCGTAAGGAAACGCTGGTGGCGCGCACACTGTCCGACCTTGTCGCCCAGCAACCATCGGGCACCAACCTGACCGACGCAGATCTCGACAGCATCTTCGCCGCCGCGACCGCCATCATGGCGCCGTTCGACGGATCGGTGCTGAAGATGACGATCACCAGCGTCGAGTTCGTCGCCAACGCGAAATCCGCCACGGCCTTCGACGCGAAGCCGCGCTGGACAGCCATCCGCAACGGCGGCACCAAGCGTCCCTGCGCGGTGCTCACCGCCGGCGCCAATACGGACTCGGCGACCGCGACCACGATGCCGACCGGCATCTATCAGGCAGGCTCGGTGATCGTCGCCGACACGAGCTATACCTATGTGCCAGCCTTCGGCGGAACGTTCATGAACTTCAGTCAGGGCGGCATCACGTTCAGCCACACCACCTACATGCGGCCGCGCAATACGACGCTGATCGCCTACGCACCGGCGTCGCCGCCCGCGACATCGACTGTCTGCGCCGCCTACTGACGCGCCGCGCTCCGAATAAAAAACGCGGCCCGAACGGCCGCGTTTTTTGTTTGAGGTTGAGGCTGCGCGCGACGATCAGCGATCAGGAATGTCGAACGCACGTCCGCCGTTGGCCCTCTGCACATCGCGCAATTCGGCGGGCTGCTGCTGCGCCTGGATTGGCCTGCCGTTGAACGTCGTGCCCTGCGCGACGCCGGGCGGCAACAATCCGGGCTGGGCCTTCGGCGGCTCGTAGGCCGGGCGCGGAGGCGCTGGCTGGCGCACGCTCAAAGGCATGGCCGTCGCCGGAATGGGTTCAGCTGCGGTCTTGCCCGCCGGATTGGCTGCGGCTGTCGTCGCCGGAACAGCCGGCGCAACGACAGATGCAGGCGCCAAAGTCACCGGCGCCGTGCGCTGATCGACACTGTAGTTGCGCGACAGCACGCTGCCCGCCAGCACCGCCACAACCGCAATTCCGCCGCCGAGTTTGAAAGGATTGATCTGCATGGCCCGCCGTCAATCGAAAGACATCAACGAAACGACCGCAACGCGATGCGCCGCAATCCGGACGAACATAGAGCGTCGCGGTTACCAGGTTCTTGTTGCTACCGGCCGGATTCCGAAGCTCGCAATCTCTTGATCGCATAGAGCGCCTCGAGCGCCAGCCGCGGCGAAAGTTCGTCGGGGTCGATCTCGTCGAGCTTGCGGCGAAGTTCGTCGACCACCGCAGGAGCGGCTGCGGCAGGCGGAGGGGTCGCGCGCGCGGCCGCAAACAGCGGCAAATCGTCGATCATGCGTTGCACAGGCGCCTGCCGGTCGCCTGCTTCGAGTTCGCGCAGGATGACGCGCGCCCGCTCGACAACCGACGGCGGCAGGCCAGCGAGCTTCGCCACCTGAATGCCGTAGGAACGATCGGCTGCGCCCTGCACCACTTCATGCAGGAACACCACGTCGCCGTTCCAGTCGGTGACCCGCATGGTCAGATTGACGAGGCGCTTCAGCGTGCGCGTAAGTTGCGTCAGTTCGTGAAAATGCGTCGCGAACAGAGCGCGCGAGCGGTTGCGTTCATGCAGATGCTCGAGCGTCGCCCACGCGATGGAGAGGCCGTCGAACGTCGCGGTGCCGCGCCCGATCTCGTCGAGAATAACGAGCGAGCGTTCGGTCGCCTGATTGAGAATGGCGGCGGTCTCCACCATCTCGACCATGAAGGTCGAACGCCCCCGCGCCAGATCGTCCGCCGCGCCGACGCGCGAGAACAGGCGGTCGACGACGCCGATATGCGCCTTGCGGGCAGGCACGAACGACCCCGCCTGCGCCAGCACCGCAACGAGCGCGTTCTGCCGCAGATAGGTCGATTTGCCGGCCATGTTCGGGCCGGTGACAAGCGCGATCGACGGATTGTCGCCGGCTGCATCGGCCAGATTGCAATCGTTGGCGACAAAGCTGTCGCCACGCTGGCGCAACGCCGCCTCCACCACCGGATGACGCCCGGCCTCGATCGCGAACGTGTGCGAGCGATCGACCAGTGGCCGCACCCAGTCGCGCCGGAATGCGGCTTCCGCCAGCGACGCCGACACATCGAGCACCGCCAGCGACGCCGCGATCGCCTTGATGGCGGATGCGGCCTCGATGACGCTTGCGGCGAGTTGCTCGAAAATGCCGAGTTCAAGCGCCAGCGCGCGATCGGCCGCCGAGGCGATCCTGGCTTCGAGCTCGCCCAGTTCGGACGTGGAGAACCGCATCGCGTCGGCCATCGTTTGCCGATGCACGAATTGCGCATTGTAGGGAGGGCGCAGCAGCTTCTCGCCATTCGCCTGCGAGACCTCGATGAAGAAGCCGAGAAAATTGTTGTGCTTGATCTTCAGCTGCCGCGTCTCGGCCGCCTCGCAATAGCGCTGCTGCAGGCTGGCGATGACGCGGCGGCTCTCGTCCCGCAAGGCGCGCGTCTCGTCGAGTTCGGCCAGATGCGCCGAGCGAATGAACCCGCCGTCGCGCTTGTTGAGCGGCAATTCGTCGGCCAGCGCATTCGCCAGCGACGCCTCGATGTTGGGATCGATGGCGACGGCGCTTCGCGCAGCCGCGGCGATTTCCTGCGGCGCATCCACGCGCGCGGCGAGCACGCGCGCCACGTCGCGCGCCACGCCGAGGCCATCGCGCAAGGCCGCGAGGTCGCGCGGGCCGCCGCGCTGCAGGGCGATTCGCGACAGGGCGCGTTCCAGGTCGGGCGCAGCCTTCAGGCTGGCGCGCAGATCTCCCCGCAACATCGGATCGGCGACGAAGAACGCCACGGAATCGAGGCGCGCTCCGATCGCCTCCACATCCGTCAACGGACCCGCAATGCGTTCCGCCAGCAGGCGGCTGCCGCAGGGCGTGACGCAGCAGTCGATTTCCGCCAGCAGCGAGCCTTCGCGTTTGCCCGACAGCGTGCGGGTAAGTTCGAGATTGGCGCGCGTCGAGGAATCGATCTCCATCGTCTCGCCGCGCGCCATGCGGGCGGGCGCGGCCAGTGGCGGACGCACCGCGAACTGCGTGCGCTCGATGTAGAAGATCGCCGTCGAGGCCGCCGCGATTTCGGCGCGCGTCAGAACCCCGAAACCATCCAGCGTCGAGACGCCGAAATAATCGCGCATGCGGCGCTCGGCGGTGGCGTCGCTCGCCTCGCGCGGCAACGCCACGAAGGGCGCGCCCGTATCGTCCAGCATGCGGCGGATCGCGGCGTCTTCGGTCAGCGTTTCGGACGCGATGATCTCGCGCGGCTCGATGCGGGCGATCTCCGCCGCGAGTCCTCCGGCTGAGGTCTCGATCAACGCAAACGCGCCGGTCGAGATGTCGGCCGACGCCAACCCGTATGTCCAGCTTTCATCCGAAGCGCGCGCCCGCGCAATCGCCAGCAGCACGTTGGCGCGGCCGGGTTCGAGCAGCCTGTCCTCGGTGATCGTGCCCGGCGTCACGAGGCGCACGACGTCGCGACGCACGACCGCTTTCGGCCCCCGCTTTTTCGCTTCGGCCGGATCCTCGATCTGCTCGCAGACCGCGACGCGATGGCCGAAGCCGATGAGCCGCTGCAGATAATCGTCGGCGCGCTCGATCGGCACGCCGCACATGGGAATGTCCGCGCCCTGATGCTTGCCGCGTTTGGTCAGCACGATGCCGAGCGCGCGGCTCGCCACCTCGGCGTCGCCGAAGAACAATTCGTAGAAATCGCCCATCCGGTAAAACAGCAGGCAGTCCGGATTGGCGGCCTTGATCTCCACGTATTGCGCCATCATGGGCGTGACGCGGCCGGCGTCGGGCTCAGGCCCCGGCTTGCTCGTGGTGATCGGCGCTTCGGACATGCCGGGATGCTAGCAAACCGCCCTGGCCGATGCACGGCGGCGATTGCGCCGTCCACG
>CANJEY010000324.1 GCA_947472615.1 Beijerinckiaceae bacterium | reverse complement strand
GCCAGCACGTCCTGCGGGTGCACATCGGCGTCGATCACCGCGAGTCGATTGGTCGGCTTGCCGGCGACGGGATTGAGGGTTTCGACGTTCATTGCACCAGCGCTCCCAGACGCGTGTACGTGGCCAGCGGATTATCGACCATGATCTTTTGCCGCATGCTCTGCGGCACGGCGGGCGGCATCGGATCGTCGCCGTCGAACTGCCAGTGCGGAAAATCGGACGCGTAGAGGAACATCTCGTCCGACTTGAAATGGTTCATCAGCCGTTCGACGATCTGCGGATCGTCCGGCGCATCGAGCGGTTGAATGGTCAGCCGCACATGGCGGCGCACGATTTCCATCGGGGCTTCCTTCACCCACGGCACCTCAAACCGCAGGCCGCGCCAGAACTTGCCCAGCCGCCACATGAAGCCCGGCAGCCACGACACGCCGGATTCCAGCAGCACCACCCGCAGATCCTGATGCGCAGCGAACGCGCCCTCGCAGATCATGCTCGTCAGCGACGACTGGAAGCCGCCGGCCTGATCGACATAATCCTCCAGATACCAGCTCGGCCAGCCGAGCGACGTCACCGGATTCTTGTAGGTGGAGCCGACGTGAATGCCGATCGGCAGGTTCAGCCGCTGCGCCGCCGCATAGATCGGCCAGAACTGGCGGCGGCCCATCGGGGCCTCGCCCATGCACAGCAACAGGATCTGCACGAAACGCGGATCTGCCGCGCAACGCTCGATCTCCTCCACGGCGTGCTCGACATTCTGCACCGGAATGACGATCGAGGCGCGCAGGCGCGGATCGCGATCCAGCCATTCGGCCTTGATCCAGTCGTTCAGCGCGCGGGCGAAGGCGATGGCCTGATCCTCATTCATCATCAGCTGGATGCCGTAGAGCGAGTTAAGGATGGCGATGTCCGCCCCCATCTGGCCGAACACGTGCGGCGCCAGGTCTTCCAGCTTCGAGGCGGGGCGCGGCTCGCGCTTCCAGTCTGGCCGACAGGTCAGCGGCGAATTGATCGGATACGACCCCGACTCGACGGTCTCCAGCCCGCGCACATCGACCATCTCGCGCCAGTAGGCGTCGAGATAGGGCTCCAGGGTCTTCAACCCCGGCATGAACGGATGAACATCGCAATCGATGGCGCGCAAGAGACTCCTCCTCAGGCGCGCGACTTTGGCGCGGCGGAGGACGGGAGGCAAGGGCGGCGGGGTGTCGCGGGAGTTGGAGGGGCGCGCAAGGGGGACCCTGGCGATCATCCCGGCCGGTTAGTCATTAGGTAAACCCACCCGCCCCGCATCGCGACAGAATGACGGACGTGGATGGCCGGGACAAGCCCGGCCATGGCGGTCGGAGGCTTATGTGGCAAGGCGAATTTTCCGAGGCGGCCGCCACCGTCGCCCGGCCTTTTGCCGGCCATCCACGCCGGTGAGAGGCTCGCAAGCCCGGACAAGAAGGTCCCGGTCCGCTCAACTCCACGCCCAGCCAAGGACGCGCGCCCTCAGCTCACCGCCTTGTGCAAGATCGAGTTGATCAGCGTCTGGTAGGGCATGCCCTCGCGCAGCGCGCGCGCCTTGAGGCGCAGCAGATCGGATTCGGGCAAACGCAGCGAAATCTTGACGCGACGCTCGTTCATGGTCGCGTGCGCGGCAGCCTCGTATTGCGCCCGCAGGTCCGGCGTGAGGACGCTAACCGGATGGAAATCGGCGCTTTCGACGGCCTCGACGATTTCCTTTTCCTCATCATCGACGAAATGTCCGATTGCGGGTTCCTTTTTCATCACGACTTTCCCCTGAACCATCTGGCTGTCAGTTTCCGGCTTGGAAAAAGAGTCTTCAGGAATATCTCGGTCTCGGTTTCGACAAACGGCACGCAGTAAACATAGTGTTCGATCTCGATCAGAAACATCTTCTGACCGGGATAGCGCGGACTTGGATTGAGGATCACGTCGAGCAGTTGTCCGTTCTCGATCGCCGCAACGCATTCCTCAAACCCGATGCCACCGCGCGTGTGATCCTGTCGCAAAGCGAGGCCCTTATCCAGACTCCAGACGATCCGCTTCATACCGCAATTGTATGGACATAGTATGGCGCGTCAATCGCGGCTGGCGCGCCGGCCCCCGCCCTTCCCCCTGCCCCGGTTTTCCCCTACACACGCGGCAAATCCATTCAGAGACTTGTCCCATGCACGCCTATCGCTCCCACACCTGCGGCGAACTCCGCGACAGCCACGATGGCCAGACCGCCCGGCTTTCGGGCTGGTGTCACCGCATCCGCGACCACGGCGGCGTGCTGTTCATCGATCTGCGCGACCATTACGGCATGACGCAATGCGTGGCGGACCCGGATTCACCGGCCTTCAAGCTGGTCGAGACCTTCCGGGCCGAGTGGGTCGTGCGGCTCGACGGCAAGGTGCGGCGCCGCCCCGGCGGCACCGAGAACGCCGACATGCCGACCGGCCAGATCGAGCTTTACATCACTGACGTGGAAGTGCTCGGCCCAGCCGCCGAACTGCCGCTGCCGGTGTTCGGCGATCAGGATTATCCGGAGGAAACGCGCCTCAAGTACCGCTTCCTCGATCTGCGCCGCGAGCGGCTGCACAAGAACATCATGCTGCGCGTCGCGGTTGTCGACTGGCTGCGGCAGGCCATGAAGGGCGGCGGGTTCAACGAGTTCGCCACCCCGATCCTGACCGCCTCGAGCCCCGAAGGCGCGCGCGACTTCCTCGTGCCGTCGCGCCTGCATGCGGGCAAGTTCTACGCGCTGCCGCAGGCGCCGCAGCAGTACAAGCAATTGCTGATGATGGCGGGTTTCGACCGCTATTTCCAGATTGCGCCCTGTTTCCGCGACGAAGATCCTCGCGCCGACCGTCTGCCGGGCGAATTCTACCAGCTCGACCTCGAGATGAGCTTCGTGACGCAGGAAGACGTCTTCGCCGCCATCGAGCCGGTGATCACCGGCGTGCTGGAGCATTTCGGCAATGGCCGCCCGGTGACGAAGAACTGGCCGCGCATTCCGTATGCGGAATCGATCCAGAAATACGGCTCCGACAAGCCCGACCTGCGCAATCCGATCGTCATGCAGGACGTGAGCGAGCATTTCCGCGGCTCGGGCTTCAAGATTTTCGCGCGCCTGCTCGAACAGCCGAAGAACCGCGTGTGGGCCATCCCGGCCCCGACCGGCGGACAGCGCACCTTCGCCGACCGCATGAACTCATGGGCGCAGGGCGAAGGCCAGCCGGGCCTCGGTTACATCCTGTTCTTCGACCGCGCCAAGGACGAGACGAGCCTGAAGGACAACCCGAACGCCACGGGCGTCGGCGGGCGCGGCCCACTCGCCAACAATATCGGCCCTGAGCGCGTCGAGGCGATCCGCCAGCAATTGGGCCTCGGCGCAGGCGACGCCGCCTTCTTCGTGGCGGGCGATCCCGACAAGTTCGCGCGATTTGCGGGCGATGCGCGCACGCGCGTCGGCAAAGAACTGAACCTCATCGACGAAAACCGCTTCGAACTGGCGTGGATCGTCGATTTCCCGATGTTCGAGTACAACGAGGACGACAAGAAAGTCGACTTCTCGCACAACCCGTTCTCGATGCCGCAGGGCGGGCTGGAAGCGTTACAGACGCAGGACCCGCTGACCATCAAGGCGTTCCAGTACGATATCGCCTGTAACGGCTTCGAGATCGCCTCGGGCGGCATCCGCAATCATCGCCCCGAGGCGATGGTGAAGGCCTTCGAAATCGCCGGCTATAGCGAGCAGACCGTGATCGACCGTTTCGGCGGCATGTATCGCGCCTTCCAGTACGGCGCGCCGCCCCACGGCGGCATGGCGGCGGGCGTCGACCGCATCATCATGCTGCTCGCCAACGAGCAGAACCTCCGTGAAGTCGCCCTGTTCCCGATGAATCAGCGCGCCGAAGACCTGCTGATGGGCGCGCCCTCCGAGGCGAGCCCGAAGCAATTGCGCGAGCTGCACATGCGGGTGAACGCCCCGGAGAAGTGAGGAAAGCGGCCAACGAATCCCTCGTGCTTTTGGCGATGGTCGATCGCCATGACGCCGCTTTGCACTGCTACACAGCATGAGGGATAGTAGAGTTCCCTATAGCGGCGATTGGAGTGGCCGAGAGACACGCCACCCGAGCCCTCATGCTGAGGAAGCCCCTAAGGGGGGCTGTCTCGAAGCACGAGGGCGGCAGCGTCAGCGGCTCACCCCGCCGCAGCCGCCTCATACTCTTCCGTCAACTCCAGCCATTCCGTCTCCGCCGCCGCAATCGCGCGTTCAAGTTCGGAGCGCTGGCGCGCCAGCAGACCGGCCTTTTCGGGGTCTTTGGTGAAAGCGTCCGGCGAGGCCAGCGCCGCGTCGATGCGTTGCATCAGCCCGGCGAATTTCGCCATGCGCTCCTCAGCCGCCTCGATCTTTTTCTTGATCGGGGCCATTTCCTTGCGCAGCCGCGCCGCCACGCGCCGCTGATCGACCAGCGTCGACTTGTCGTCGTCGCCCTCGTCGGCCGTCGACTGCTGCACGCCGCGCGCCTTCTCCAGCACGAAGCGGCGATAATCGGTCATGTCGCCGTCGAACGTCTTCACCGTGCCATCGGCCACCAGCCACAGACGATCCGCGCAGGCTTCGAGCAGGTATTGATCGTGCGAGACGAGGATCACTGCGCCCTCGTAATCGTTGATCGCCTCGATCAGCGCGGCGCGGCTGTCGATGTCGAGATGGTTCGTCGGCTCGTCCATGATCAGCATGTGCGGACCGTTGAATGTCGCGAGCCCCATCAGCAGGCGCGCCTTCTCGCCGCCAGACAGTTCCGCCACACGCGTGTCGGACTTCACATTCGGAAAACCGATCTCGGCGCATCGGGCGCGGATCTTGGCTTCCGTGCTGTCGCGCATCAACGGCGCGACATGCGTATAGGGCGTGCCGCGCAGGTCGAGATCGTCCACCTGATGCTGGGCGAAGAACCCGACTTCCAGTTTCGACGACCGCCGGATCGAGCCCGTCAGTACGTCGAGACGCCCAGCGACGAGCTTGGCGAAAGTCGATTTGCCGTTGCCGTTCTGGCCGAGCAGGCCGATGCGATCGTCGTTGGAGATCGACAGGCTGAGCTTCGACAGGACCGCGCGGCCATCGTAGCCAGCGCTAACGCCCTCCATCGCCACGATCGGCGGCGACAGCGCCCGCGCAGGGCTCGGAAACCGGAATGGCAGAACCTGGCTGTC
>CANJEY010000323.1 GCA_947472615.1 Beijerinckiaceae bacterium | reverse complement strand
TCTGCGTCAGCGCGTGATGATCGCCATGACGCTGATGTGCGAGCCAAAGCTGATCATCGCCGACGAACCAACCACCGCGCTCGATGTCACCGTGCAGGTGCAGATCCTGCAATTGCTGAAGAAGCTGCAGGCCGAATTCGGCATGGCGATCATTCTGATTACCCACAATCTCGGCATCGTGGCCCGTATGGCGGATCATCTGGCAGTGATGTACGCCGGCAAGATCGTCGAATCCGGCACGGCCGTCGAAGTCTTCGACGATCCCCGCCATCCCTACACGCGCGGGCTATTGCGCTGCATGCCCACGCATGCGCACGGCGCGCCGGTGGATCGTCTGGGCTCTATCCCTGGCATCGTTCCCTCGCTCGTCGGCGACATGAAGGGGTGCAGCTTCCGCAATCGTTGCGAATATGCGCGCGACGCCTGTTCGGTCGGCGAGATCGCCCTGCGTGAAACCTCGCAGGACCGAGCCTATCGTTGCATCCTGGACGCCGCCGAGGCGGTTTCGCCATGACCGCCGCAACGCTCGACCGTCAGACCGAAGCTACTGCCGACCATTCCTCGCCGGCGCTCGAAGCCATAGACGTCTCGCGCACGTTCAACGTCGGCGGCGGTCTGTTCAGTCAGGGCAAGCTGTTGCGCGCCGTCGAGAACGTGAACCTGCGCCTGCGGCGCGGCGAGGTGCTCGGCATCGTCGGCGAATCCGGCAGCGGCAAGACCACCTTGTCGAAAATGCTGCTTGGCCTGATGCGTCCGACGAACGGCGAAATCCGCATCGGCGGGCGCAGCATCAACGGCATCGGACGCCCCGAATTGTCGCGTCTGCTGCAGCCGATCTTCCAGGACCCCTATTCGTCGCTCAATCCGCGCAAAACCATCGGCCAGATCATTGCGCTGCCGTTGCAGACGCATAAAAGCCTGTCCTCCGCCAATCAGACAAAGGCCGTCGAAGCCATGATGGCGCAGGTCGGTCTGCCGCCGCGGTTGATCCACTCCTATCCGAGCCAATTGTCGGGCGGGCAGCGCCAGCGCGTCGCCATCGCGCGCGCGCTGATGATCCAGCCGGAAATTCTCATCTGCGACGAACCCACTTCGGCGCTCGACGTCTCCGTGCAGGCGCAGATCCTCAATCTGCTGAAGGATCTGCGACGCGAATTCAACCTGACCTACATCTTCATCACGCACGATCTCGGCATTCTCGAATACATCGCCGATCGCGTCGCGGTGATGTACATGGGGCGCATTGTCGAACTGGCGCCCGCACGGCAATTGCTGGCTGAGCCGCGTCATCCCTATTCCAAGGCTCTGCTCGGCTCCGTGCTGACGCCCAACCCGCATCTGGACCTGCCCGACCTCAATCTGGGCCGCGGTTTCCCCGACCCCCTCAATCCGCCGACGGGGTGCCATTTTCACCCGCGCTGCCCGCAGGCCAGACCGGATTGTTCAACCACTGCGCCCACCCCAAAACGGGATGCGCAGGGCTTGATCGAATGCCATCTCTTTGACGGAGAAGCCGCATGAAAGCCGCACAATTTGCTCGCAAGGTGTTCCGGACGGTGCTGCCCGCCGCCGCAATCGCGGCGGTGGCCGTCACGTCGGCACATGCCCAGAAGGCCAAGGACACGCTGCGACTGGCGTTCGCCGATCCGATCGGCACCATCCTGATCTACGAAGATTCGAAGCCCGAAGGCGGCCTCATCGCGCCGGCGGTTTTCGATTCCCTGCTCTGCTTCGATTCCAAGAAGGGCACGGTGGAGCCACTGCTCGCCACCTCGTGGACGTGGGTGAACGACCGCACGCTGGAAATGAAGCTGCGCCAGGACGTGAAGTTTCACGACGGCTCCGACTTTTCAGGCGAGGATGTCGTCTACACGCTGAACTGGCTCGTCGATCCCAACAGCAAGCTGCGATTCACGGAAAACTTCTCGTGGATCGATCATGCGGAACTGGTGGATCGCTACACGGTCCGCATTTTCGCCAACACGACCTTCGCCCCGGCGCTCGTAAGGCTCGCCACAAGCTCGATGCCCATGCTGCCGAAAAGCGTACACGGCGATCCGTCGAAGCGCACGGAGTTCGGCATCAAGACGCCAATCGGCACCGGGCCATACAAGGCCGAATATGTCGACGCCAACAAGGGCATCATGCTGGTCAAGAACCCGCGCTATCCGCAGGCGAGCAATTGCAAGACGGCGCCCGCGATCGGTCGCATCCAGATCTCGCCGATTCCGGATTCACAGACCCAGATCGCCCAGCTCGTGGTAGGAAATCTCGACTATCTGAAAATCCCCGAAAAGGATCAGGTCGAGATGCTGGCCGCCAACCCGAAGCTCGCCGTCACGGCGCTGCAAGGGCTGACGTTCAATTACATGGCGATCGACGCCAGCGGTCGTTCGGGCAACAAGCCCTTGCAGGATATCCGTGTGCGGCAGGCACTGATGCGCGCAATCGATCGTTCGCTGATCACCCGCAGCGTCGTCGCCGGCGGAGCACAGGCCAAGGTGCTCGACGAATTGTGCTTCACGAACCAGTTCGGCTGCGGCTTTTCCGCCAAGCCGCAACCGTTCGACCGCAACGCCGCAAAGGCGCTGCTGACCGAAGCCGGTTACCCTGACGGGTTCGAAGTCGATCTGCTGGCGACGCCCAGCGTGTTTGGCCTCGCCGAAGCGCTCGCCGGAGAGCTGCGCAAGATCGGCGTGCGCGCCAAGGTCGATCGCGCCACGTTCGTGGCCTACCGCGACAAACAGCGCCTTGGCAAACAGCAGATTCTCGTCAATGAATGGAGCTCCGGCGGGCTGCCGGACGCGTCGTCGACTGCGGACTATTTCTTCTCCGAAAGCCCGCGCGACTATTGGCAGGACAAGGAGATTCAGCAGCTTTCCAAACAGGGCATCTCGACGCTGGACGATGCGAAGCGGCGCGACATCTACAAGCGGATTTATGATAAATCCACCGAGCAGGCCTATGTGCTGCCGATTTCCACCAAGCCCGCCGTCTTCGTCCATTCGCCCGATCTGGAAATCGCGCCCGGCTCGATCAGCGTCTATGGCGCAGAGCTGTACCAGATGAAATGGAAATGAGCGCGCATACGCCCATCGGTCCAAAGGAGACTCAAAATGGCTGAAATAGTCCTGACCATGGCCACCACCCACGGGCCGCAATTGCACACGACGCCGGACGAATGGCTGCTGCGTCTGCCGGCCGACAAATCAGCGAAACATCCTTATCGCGACGGCGTCTACACCTTCGACGAACTCGTCAGGATGCGCCACAATGAAGGCCTCGACCAGAAGTCCTCAATGGACGGCATTCGCAAATCCCATGGCCGCTGTCACGCCGCAATGGAAAAGCTCGCCGACAAGTGGGACGAGATCAAGCCGGACATCGCCGTGATCCTCGGCAACGATCAGCGCGAGGTGTTCAACGACGAATTCAACCCCGCCTTCATGGTGTTCTACGGCGACAAGATTCCGAACTATCCGCAGAGCGAGGAGAGCCGCGCCAAGGCGCCTCCCGGCATCAAGGAATCCGAATTTGGCCATGCCACGCATGACTACACCGAATATGACGGCGTTCCGGCACTAGCCGAGCACCTGATCCGCGAGCTTGCCGCCAACGAATTCGATGTGGCCGCCTCGAAGGTCTGGCCCAAGAAGGCCAAGAACGGCGCGAGCCACGCGTTCGGGCATATCTACCGTCAGGTGATGCGTGACAAGGTCGTGCCCAGCGTGCCGATCTTCCAGAACACGTTCTTCCCGCCCAACCAGCCGACCGCCAACCGCGCCTACAATTTTGGCCGCGCGGTGAAGAAGGCGATCGACAGCTGGGAGTCCGACAAGAAGGTCGCGGTGTTCGCATCCGGCGGCATGAGCCATTTCGTCATCGACGAAGATTTCGACCAGCGCTTCATCGCCGCGCTGCGCGATGGCGACAAGGCCTATCTGACGTCGATCCCGCTGCCACAGCTGCAGTCCGGAACGTCGGAGCTGAAGTCCTGGATCTCGCTGTCCGGCCTCATGGAGGATATGGAGGTCGAGATGCACCAGATCGACTACATCCCCTGCTACCGCTCGCCCGCCGGCACCGGCACCGCGAACGGCTTTTTCTGGTGGGACGTAAAGTAGGTTTCATCGCATTTGCGCTTCTGGCCGCGGATTGTAGATCCGCGGCCTTTTGTTTGCGCCCGCTGCGCTTGACAGGCAGCCTAAAGCCTTCAAATTGCCGATGGTCAGCCGAGCCCCCGGCGGCGGCTGTCAGCGGAACAAGCGCAATGTCTCCTTCGCCCCTGAAGCTCGAGCACGCATTCGATCTGTTAGTCGAAGTCGCGGCTCCTATCGAGGTGGGCGAAACAGCGCTGGGATCGCGCCGCGTCATCTCCATCACCGGCGGCCGCGCGACGGGGCCGAAACTTAAGGGCTCCATTCTGAATGCGGGCGCCGATTTTCAGCTTATTCACACCGATGGCCTGACGAAGCTCGAAGCTCGCTATGTGATCGAGACCGATGACGGCGCCCGCGTCTACGTCGACAATGTCGGCCTTCGCTATGGCGCGCCCGAAGCGCTCGAAAAGCTGCGGCGCGGCGAGCCTGTCGATCCATCGCTGATCTACTTTCGCTGCGCGCCAAGGTTCGAAACCGGCACCGCATCGCTACGCTGGCTTACGCATAATCTCTTTGTCGGAACCGGCGCGCGCCATCCGGGCCACGTCGAAATCGCCGTCTGGCAAGTGCTCTGACGGGCGAATCGGGAACACCTCATGGAACGCTCGTTCGAACAGGAAATCGCCGATCTGAAGCTGGGAGCCGGCGAGACGTTTCACGGCGAAGGCATTCTGGCGGTCACCAAGGCATTGCTGCAGTCCGGCGTCTCGTATGTGGGCGGCTATCAGGGCGCGCCCGTCAGCCATCTGCTCGACGTGCTGGTGCAGGCGCAGGAAATCCTTGCCGATCTTGGCATCCATCTCGAAACCTGCACCAATGAGGCCGCAGCCGCAGCCATGCTGGGCGCATCGATCAACTATCCGGTGCGCGGCGCCGTCACATGGAAATCGATCGTCGGCACCAATGTGGCTGCCGATGCATTGTCGAACCTCGCATCGGCGGGCGTGAAGGGCGGCGCGCTCATCGTCGTCGGTGAAGACTATGGCGAAGGCGCGAGCGTCATTCAGGAGCGCACGCATGCGTTCGCGATGAAGTCGTCGTTGTGGATGGTC
>CANJEY010000322.1 GCA_947472615.1 Beijerinckiaceae bacterium | reverse complement strand
TTGTGCGTGGAACCAATGACGCTGACGATCTCTGCCATTCTGTTTCGTCCTTCGATCAGGCGCGCCTGCGGCCCTTGGTGAGGCGGCGCTCCAGCACTTTCAGCGTTTGCATGGTGACCAGTCCGATGATGGCGAGTAGGAACACCACCACGAAATAAGGCGCCATGCGGAACGAATTTCCGTAGATCGACAGCAGGCCGCCAAGGCCTTGCACCGCCGTGTAGAGTTCGGCCACGACCGTGTTGATCAGCGCCAGCGCGGCGCCGACGCGCATGCCGGCGATGATGTAGGGAAGCGCGCCCGGCAGCATGATCTTTTGAAAGATCTGCGCGTCGCTCGCGCCGGCGGCGCGCGCCATTTCGATCAGGTCCGCGTCGCTGTTCAGCACGCCCGCATAGGTGTTGATCAGGATCGGCATGATCGCGCCGAGGAAGACGACGCAGATCTTGGCTTCGTAGCCGAGACCGAGAAACACGATGATCAGCGGAATGAACGACACACGCGGCATGGCGCTAAGCGCGTCGACATATGGCTCCAGCGCCGCGCCGAACACCCGGAAGCCGCCCATGAGCAGGCCCATGGGAATAGCCACGAAGGACGCAAGCACATAACCACATACGAACACGACCATCGTGCTGAGTATTGCGGCCGGCACGGCGCCGTCGGAGAAAATCTGCACCGCCGCCTTCGCGGTTTCAAACGGCGTCGGAATGAAATTGTCGCCGACGAATTTCGCCGACAGCGCCCACATGCCGAGCAACACAAAGCCGACAAGTGCGCGCCAGATGCCGATGTTCACCTGACTGAGTCGCGGGCCAAGATGTGGCCTGCGCTTGGTGACAGAAGAGCCTGCGTCGACGGCCGCCATGTGTTCCGCCTATCGCTGAGCCGCGTCCTGCGCAGTGGAATAATAATCGTACCACCGGTTGGGCACGCCCTGAATGGCCGGCACGACTTCCTTGAGATACCACTCGCGCGGATAGAGCACCGCAGACAAATGGAACAGCAGGACCGGATGCACGTCCAGCGCCCAGAGGCGCGGGAAGTCCTTCTCGGCGAGTGCCTTTCGTTCGGCGTCGTCGAGCCCGTAACCTTCGAGCACGCTCGTGTCGCCGGCACGGAAACGCATCGTGCTGTCACGATCGATATAGATGTGATGAATGGCGCGGTTCAGTTCATAGGACGACATTGGCGCTCGCGTGTGCTTGCCTGCCCTGGCGCCCGGCATTATTCGCCATCGCGCCACATCACCATGATGCGCAACGAGACCCGCACTGGACCTCGTCAAATGTGCCTGTGACGTTAAGTAGCGGAAAAACTCAAGTCAATGCAGGGGTTTTTGATACCTCGATAAGCTCCGCCTATCGGGGTTCGGCGCGGGCTAGTACGGCGACGATCAAAGCGGCGATGCGTCGTCGTCCGCCTTCATGGATTTCACCACTTTCGCGGCCGCCTGTTCAACTTTGGCGGCGAGCGGCTCGGGACGGCGCACGAAATTGATCTCGACCCATGCGGGCGGCAATAGTGGAGCTGCGCCGATCAATTCATCCGACAGTTCGCGCGCCGCCACGATGCGTGGCACAACCGCGAGCCCGCCGCCGGATTGCACGATGTATTTGAGCGATTCGATGTCATCGCAATCGGCCGCGACCTTCGGGGTCAGATCCTGCGCCGCCAGCGCCTCGCGCACGACGGCTTCGTAGCCGACGCGTGGTTCGCTGAAGATCAGACGCTCCTGCGCCAGATCGGTCAGTTCGACGCCCGTAGGACTTGATGCAAAACGGTGGCCGACCGGGTGCAGCACGACCATCTGGCTGCGGCCGATCGGGGTCCAAGACAGTTTGAACGTCGATCCCTTGATCTCGCTGTCGAACAGAAAGCCGAAGTCGAGCCGCTGCTGATGTAGCAGCCGCTGAATGCGCCGGTTGGTGGCGGTGACGAATTCGATTCGGGTATTGCTGGTCTCGCCCAGAATGCGCGTCAGCCGCGGAATGATCGCCTGTGACAGGCCGGAATTGAGGCCGATGCGAATCACCTGCCCCGGCTGTCCGCGCAATTCCTTGGCGAGCGACGCCAAATCGGTGAGGCCGTGCACTATCGCCTCCGACGCCTCCAGAAACGTCTTGCCGGCGATGCTGGGTTCGACGCCCCGCGCGTTGCGATAGAACAGCGCGAAGCCAAGCTCCTCCTCGAGCCGGCGCACCTGATCGCTGAGCGCTGGTTGCGTCACATTGAGCTTGGCGGCGGCGCGGCTGAAACTGCGCTCTTTCCAGACCGCATGGGCATAGCGAAGCTGGCGGTCGTTCAACATCCGCCCCCGGAGCGCGGGACGCGCATCGCTGTTGCTGGCATACGGAGCTTCACGTGATCTGATCCTGCCCGGACGTCGGCCGCCATCTCTAGCGGAACTGCGGCGGCAATCAATCGCGACTCGAAATCGGGCAATTTGAAAAGTGGTAGCGGAGGAGGGACTCGAACCCCCGACCCCAGGATTATGATTCCTGTCCGAAGGCTTTTGCAACCGCTTGCTCTGGGTGTCGTTCCGTCGCAGAAAGCCGCATAAAGTGCTGTCTTTCAATAATTTACGTCGGGCATAGACTAGCGGCGGATTGCGAGGCGTTGCATTCTTGCGCGTGCATCAGTACCTAATAGGTACGGAAAGGTACGCATCGGAACGCCAAGGAACGCCGGAGAGCCGTCATGCCGCGACGAATGTTGACCGATAGATTTTGCTCCAATGCCCGCTCTGAGGGCAGCGCCCAGACGGACTATTTCGACGAAACCGTCCCGGGCCTTGCCCTGCGCGTAAGCACCAAGAGGAAATCTTGGACATATCACTTCACTTGGAACAATCGTCGGTCCCGGCTCACATTTGGAACCTACCCAGCAACCAGCTTGGCCAGTGCTAGAACGCGGGCATTTGAAGCCAAGGTCCAGCTAGAAGCGGGCAATGATCCGCGTGCAATTAAAAAGGACACCCTTAAGGCCGTTTGCGAAGCGTTCCTCGCTCGTGAAGGGGGAAACCTGCGCACGGCCCAAGAAAGGCTCGCGATCTTCGAACGAGTCGTTTTTCCGGAACTGGGCGGCAAACCCATAGACGCCATTCGTCGAAGCGACGTCGTGCGGCTCCTCGACAAGATCGCCGACGAACGCGGCCCAAGCAGCGCCGACCATGCATTGGCCTACCTTCGCCGCGTGTTCACTTGGCACGCCTCGCGAACCGACGATTTCCATTCACCGATTGTGCGGGGCATGGCTCGGACCAAGCCCAAAGAACGGGCGCGCGAACGGACTCTTACCGACGAAGAAATCCGTATTGTCTGGAAAGTAGCCGAGACCGGGGGCATTTTCGGCCACTTCTTGCGGTTTGTCCTGTTGACGGCAGGCCGCCGCAATGAGGCGGCCGATATGCGCTGGGATGAATTGAACGGATCGAACTGGACCCTCCCGGGCAGTCGTAACAAAACCAAGGTCGATCTTGTGCGACCGCTGAGCGAGGCCGCCCTTGCCGCGCTACCCGACCAAGTCGGCCCCTTCGTGTTTAGCACCGACGGCAAGAACCCGATCAGCGGCTTCTCGAAATTCAAGCGACATTTTGATAAGCTGGCCGAGAGGACAGCGGGCGGGGCGATGCTGAACTGGACCATCCACGACCTGCGGCGGACGGCCCGCTCGCTCATGTCGCGTGCTGGAGTCCCGAGCGATCATGCGGAAAGGTGCCTTGGCCATGTGATCGCTGGCGTGAGGGGAACGTACGATCGGCATGATTTCTATGAAGAGAAGGCGCAGGCATTCGAGGCACTGGCAGGCACCATCGATCGGATTTTGAACCCTCGGGACAACGTGGTGCCGATGAAGGCTGACACCAATGGATGAACCCGGTTGGATCAGCTTTTCTGAAGCTGCTTCCACTGTTGCAATGCACTTGTGCAGCGATCTAGAAGACGCAAGCCGCCGAATTCGTGACGCATGCGCTCAAAATAGAATTTATTCAATGAAGGCACCATTTGAAAAGGTTGGCGCATCTCAAATCAGCATTCTGCCAATCGAGTCTTGGTCTAAAATTTCTTTCACCGACTGGCGCAATCGCAAAGTGGATTTCGACGGCCCGGATGAGGATGGCTGCAACACCATTATTATGTTGAGAGAGATACAATTCACAAATTGGCTGGAGGAAAGCCGCGCATTGCAAATGGGGATCAGCTTCCCGCCCCCAAAACCTCAAAGACGCGCCCCAACTCAACGAAAGCGACAGGCTGCCAAACTAGCGATTGAAGCACTTTGGCCGCTTGGGATTCCTGATGACATTGAAAATCCAATCATAGAAAAGAATGTCGGAGACTGGCTCAAGAACAATGGGAAGTCGGTGCCGAGTCGAGATACCATTCTTCGAGCAGCCGACCGCAAATCGAGCAACTAAGGCATTGCCCTCGATGCTTCGTGCGGCAGCATAGTTGCGTCACGTAATCTCCCTTTATGCGCTGTGGTGCGCATCACTCGGAGGTTGAATATGCAACATACTGAACTTCTCGACCGCCTTTCGGTTCTGCGCCTCTTCGGTGGGAATCGCCCGATCAATGCCGCAACATTATACCGTGGCATTCGTGCAGGTCGCTATCCTGCACCAGTGAAAATAGGCCCCGGTGCAAGCCGATGGCTTCGAAGCGAATGCGAAGCGGCCCTGCAATCAATGATCGAACGGAGGGCAGCGGCATGATCGCGCGGTTTATGAATACGTTCCAACAAACATCAATCACAACAAGCACTTCGCTTGTGCCGGTCTCATCTGAGACATCGCTTGCTGACCTCGCAAGCAACGTACGTCAGGCACATGACGAAGTTATCGGGGGTCTTCGTGTTGGCGCGGCGTCCGCCATTCGAGCTGGCAAAGCGCTCAATACGGCAAAAGAAACGGTCAAACGCGAATGCGGCCATGGCTTTTGGGAAGACTATGTCGCGCTCGAATGTCGTCTCAGTATGCGTACCGCTCAGAACTACATGAAATTGGCTCGCCAAGAAGCCGTGCTTGATCAGTTGCTTAGGACAAATGCGCAAGGTTCTGCGTTTATGACGCAGGCTCATGCGCTCAAGTTTCTAAGTTCTGCCGCAGAGAAAGTTCGGGCGAAACGAAAATCGCGCGGTAAGATTTAAACGACACTGAAGGGGCCAATTTCACGGCCCCTTCTATTTTGATGGGCAAAATGGCACTTAA
>CANJEY010000321.1 GCA_947472615.1 Beijerinckiaceae bacterium | reverse complement strand
CGAGCCTACACGCCGCACTGCTGTCGTCCAGCGGCCGTGTTTGCGGCTCGCGGCGGAATGCGACAATGCTGGCGTGTTCATTCAGCCCGGGAGCGAATCCGCACATGACCACAGCCGCACCCGGGCGCGCCGCCTTCGCGTTCATTTTCATCACGGTCGCGCTCGACATGCTGGCTCTCGGCGTGATGATCCCGGTGCTGCCGAAATTGATCGTCAGTTTTCAGGGTGGCGACGTGGCGCAGGCCTCGATTGTCGTCGGCGTGTTCGGATTCGCGTGGGCGCTGATGCAATTCCTGTTTCAGCCGCTGCTCGGCGCGCTGTCGGATCGCTACGGACGACGTCCCATCATCCTGTTGTCGAACCTCGGGCTTGGCGCCGATTACGTGCTGATGGCGCTGGCTCCGAACATCGTCTGGCTGTTCGTCGGCCGGCTGATTTCGGGCTTTGCGGCGGCGAGCTTCTCGACCGCCAGCGCCTATATCGCCGACATTACGCCAGCCGAGGGCAGGGCGGCGCGGTTCGGGATGTTGGGCGCTGCGTTCGGGCTGGGCTTTGTCATCGGGCCGGCCATCGGCGGATGGCTCGGGGCCATTGATCTGCGACTGCCTTTCTGGGGCGCGGCGGCGCTCAGCCTGCTGAATTTCGCCTATGGGCTGTTCGTACTGCCGGAATCGCTGTCGCGCGACAAGCGCACGCCGCGTTTCGTCTGGGCGAGCGCGATCGTGGGCGGCGCCTGGGGATTGCTGCGTTCGTCGAAAACGCTGGGCGCGCTCGGCCTGTCGGCGTTTCTTTATTACCTCGCGCATGAATCCCTGCCGGCGATCTTCGTGCTCTACACGGATCATCGCTTCGGCTGGGACCCCGCCGAGATCGGGGCCGTGCTGACAGCGGTTGGCGTCGGGTCGATGATCGTCTCGGGCGGCGTCGTGCGGACGGCGGTGAACTGGCTGGGCGAATGGCGCGCGCTGGCGGTCGGCCTCGCATTCGGGGCGGCGAGTTTCGCGGTCTATGCGCTGGCCCCCACGCCGGCGATCTTCTTCGTCGGCATTCCGCTGGGGGCGATCTGGGGCCTGGCCGGCCCGGCCGAGCAGGCGCTGATGTCGCGCGAAGTGGGAGCAGATGCGCAGGGCCAGTTGCAGGGCGCGCTCGGCAGCATCAGGGGCGTCGCCGGCATGGTCGCGCCGTTGCTGTTTGCGCAGATATTCGCCGCGAGCGTGAAGGCGGACGCGTTTGCGGGCGCGGCCTATCTGCTGGCGTCTCTGCTGCTCGTCGCCAGTCTGGCCGTGGCCTGGAGCGGGAAGCCAAAATGAAAAACCCCGCCCTGGAGGAGGCGGGGTTTTCCGGGCCGATCTCTGGAGAAGATCAGTAGCGAGCGACGACGCCGCCAGCCGGGCCGCCGAACTTGTAGCCGATGCGGGCGAGCAGCGTGCTTTCCGTCTCGCGGAACTTCACGTTGGTGCCGGCCGGGGTCGAGTTCGAGGTCGACGAGCCGAAGTCGTAGTACTTGTAGGACAGGCCGGCGATCCAGTTGTTGGTCACGGCGTAGTCGAGGCCGGCGCCGAGCGTCCAGCCGACGCGCGAACCAGCGCCCCAGGCCTGCGTCGGAGCAGGCGACGGGTTGGTGAACGAGTAGTCGGTGAAGGCGACGCCGCCGGTGGCGTAAATCAGGGCGCGGTCAGCCGCGAAGCCGAGCTTGCCGTTGAGGTCGCCGATCCAGGACTGCGAGGTGCGGCAGACCGTGCCGGCGATGCCGGAGCAGGTGTTGCTGCCCTTGATGCCGCTGTATTCGAGGTTGCCTTCGATGCCGACCACGAACTGGTTCATCTGGTAGTTGAAGCCAGCGAAGCCGCCGCCGACGAAGCCGTCGCCGTCCGTGTTGAAGTTGGTGAACACCGGAGCCGCGACGTTGCGCCAGCCGCTCGTGTTCCAGCCGTAGCCGGCGTTCAGACCCGCGTAGAAACCGGTCCAGTTGAACGCGACGGGGGCGATGGGCTCGGAGAAGGCCGGTGGAGCCGAGCGGGACGGCAGGTCGGCGGCCAGAGCGGCACCGGAAGCGATCGCGCTGAAAGCGACAGAGAGGAGAAGATGTTTACGCATGGATTACCCTTTCACAATCAAACCGTGACCCGGCATGGGTTGGACTATCGCCGCCGCAGTCCAAAAAAGAGTTAACTCGCGTAAAGGCTGTCAGAGCATTGCGAAGCATGCCTAACGAAGGGCAAAGAATTTAGCTTAACGGGCGTTCACCACTTTCGTTCATATTGTTGATTCCAAAAGAAAAGGGCGGCCCGAAGGCCGCCCTCTGATCGTTCGCGACGGCTGCTGGAATCAGCAGCTGTAGTACATGTCGAATTCGACCGGATGTGGGGTCATTTCGAAACGCATCACTTCGGCCATCTTCAGTTCGATATAGCTGTCGATGAAGTCGTCGTTGAAGACGCCGCCGGCCTTGAGGAAGCTGCGGTCCTTGTCGAGGTTCGACAGGGCTTCGCGCAGCGATCCGCAAACGGTCGGGATCTTCTTCAGTTCCTTCGGCGGCAGGTCGTACAGATCCTTGTCCATGGCGGCGCCCGGATCGATCTTGTTCATGATGCCGTCGAGGCCGGCCATCAGCATGGCGGCGAACGCCAGATAGGGGTTCGCGGTCGGATCCGGGAAGCGGACCTCGACGCGCTTGGCCTTCGGGTTCGCGGTCCACGGAATACGGCACGAGGCCGAACGGTTGCGCGCCGAGTAGGCGAGCAGCACCGGGGCTTCATAGCCGGGGACGAGACGCTTGTAGGAGTTCGTCGACGGGTTGGTGAAGCCGTTCAGCGCCTTGGCGTGCTTGATGATGCCGCCGATGTAGTAGAGGCATTCCTGCGACAGGTCGGCGTACTTGTTGCCGGCCATCACGGGCTTGCCGCCCTTCCAGATCGACTGGTGCACGTGCATGCCCGAGCCGTTGTCGCCGAAGATCGGCTTCGGCATGAAGGTGGCGGACTTGCCATAGCTCTGCGCGACCTGATGGATGCAGTACTTGTAGATCTGCATGTGGTCGCCCATCGTGGTGAGCGTGCCGAACTTCAGGCCGAGTTCGTGCTGCGCGGACGCCACTTCGTGATGGTGCTTCTCGACGACGGCGCCCATGGACGCCATGGCGGCGAGCATTTCGCCGCGCATGTCCTGCGCCGAGTCGATCGGCGGGACCGGGAAGTAGCCGCCCTTGGTGCGGACGCGGTGGCCGAGGTTGCCGCCTTCGTACTGCGTGTCCATGTTGGTCGGCAGTTCGATGTTGTCGAGCTGGAAGCCGGTGTTGTAGGGCTCCGACGCGAAGCGCACGTCGTCGAACACGAAGAATTCGGCTTCCGGACCGAAGAAGCAGGTGTCGCCGATGCCGGTCGACTTCAGATAGGCTTCAGCCTTCTTGGCGATGCCGCGCGGATCGCGATTGTAGGGCTGGCCCGTCGACGGCTCGAGAATGTCACAGTTGATGACCATCGTGGACGCCGCGAAGAACGGGTCCATGCAGGCGCTGGTGGGATCCGGCATCAGTATCATGTCGGATTCGTTGATGGCCTTCCAGCCCGAGATCGACGAGCCGTCGAACATGGTGCCTTCGGAGAACATGTCCTCATCGACCAGCGTCTGGTCGAACGTCACGTGTTGCCACTTGCCGCGGGGATCGGTGAAACGCAAATCGACGTACTTGACGTCGTTGTCCTTGATCTCCTTGAGGACGTCCTTGGCGGTCTTCATGTCATAGCCTCTCTGTATCGATTTTGAGCGACGGTTGGTTGGAGAGTTGAGAAGGGCGGGAGATCAGATCGCGTCTGTTCCGGTTTCACCGGTACGAATACGGATCGCGCCCTCGATGTTGGATACAAAAATCTTGCCATCGCCGATACGGCCTGTCTGGGCCGCCTTGCGAATGGCCTCCACGGCGCGGTCGAGCATATCGTCCGTGAGGACAACCTCGATCTTCACCTTGGGGAGAAAGTCGACGACGTATTCGGCGCCGCGATAAAGTTCGGTGTGGCCCTTCTGCCGCCCGAAGCCCTTGGCCTCGGTCACGGTGATTCCCTGAAGCCCAGCTTCCTGCAGCGCTTCCTTCACTTCATCGAGCTTGAAGGGCTTGATGATTGCCTCGATCTTTTTCATGCGAGTCCAGACTCCCGTGTTCAGCGCCGCGAACCGACCCGCTAAGACGCGAACCCGGACCGAACTGCCCGGCTATTAGCACCTGTCGTGCCAGTTCGCTATCCTGAAAATGTCCGAGAAGTGTGCGGTTTGCCCAAGCGTTCCGCGATGTGGCTGTCTAAAACTTCGGCTATTTGCATAATTTTTAGGCTTAAATGCCCGTCGATCAGTCATGTCGAATTGGCTTTTCGGCATGTGCGCGGACGCACTTCGAAGGGCGGGGCGTTCCGGCATGTTGTGTTCAGGCCGAAGCCGAGAAACGGCGAGCCGTGACAGGACAGCACCATGGACGCCCGCCGCAACAACCTCGCCGCCCCCGTTCTGATCTTCGCCGCCTGGTGCTCCGGGCTGGCCTGGATGCTAACCCACGCGTTCTGAACTCAGGCCAGATCCGGTTTGATCGTCGAGGCGCGCTCCATCCAGTCCGGGACGGGTAGGCTGCGCTCGCGGAGGAACGCCGGGTTGAACAGCTTCGAGGCGTAGCGCACGCCCGAATCGCACAGGATTGTCACGATCGTGTGCCCCGGCCCGAGTTCGCGGGCGAGGCGGATCGCGCCGGCCACATTCACCCCCGAAGAACCGCCCAGCAGCAGGCCCTCCTGCGAGGCGAGATCGAAGACGATCGGTAGGGCTTCCTCGTCTGTGATCTGATAGGCCGTGTCGATCGGCGCATCCTCCAGATTGGCCGTGATGCGGCCCTGTCCGATGCCCTCCGTGATCGAGGTTCCTTCCGCCTTCAGCACACCCGCTGTGTAATAGCTGAACAGGGATGCTCCCATCGGGTCGGCCAGCGCGATTCGCACCTGCGGATTGCGCGCTTTCAGCGCCATCGCGACGCCCGCCAGCGTGCCGCCGGTGCCGACCGCGCAGGTGAAGCCGTCCACCTTGCCGTCGGTCTGGTCGAAGATTTCCGGCCCCGTCGTTTCAATGTGTCCCTGCCGGTTGGCGACGTTGTCGAACTGGTTCGCCCAGATCGCCCCTTGCGAGTGCTCCTTGGCCAGCTTTTCGGCGATCCGGCCGGAGACTTTCACGTAATTGTTGGGGTTCGAATACGGGACGGCCGGCACCTCGATCAGCTCCGCGCCCT
>CANJEY010000320.1 GCA_947472615.1 Beijerinckiaceae bacterium | reverse complement strand
TGGTCTGATCGAAAATCTGCCCGCTGTAAGCGGACACCCGGTGCGCTTCCTGGCGGGCGATCGCGAGTCCGTCCTTGCCGGTCATCAAAGCCATCTTGGCGAAGTCGCGGACATAGGTCCAGTCGCGCGGATCGGCGAGCGCCGCCGCCTCCCAGCGCACTTCCTGCTTCATGTCCTCGGGCAAGAGCCCGAACAGGCTCAACCCCAGACCCGACCGCTGCATCATCACGAAAAATTCTCGCCGCGACGTGTAGTACGACATGCGCAACGCCGATTCGACGCCCTCGCCAAAACCGCTGTGAATCTGCCGAAACAGCGCCAGCGCCACCCAACTGTAGCCATCCGTCGGTTGCCGGGAGAGGTGATCTTCCATCGCCACGACAGCAACAGCGGCCGACCCTTTCAGCAGAGCCGGATCGGCCGCCTTGACGGTCGCCATCCAACTCGCGGTCGAAATGCGCCGCAGGCCGAACGATGTGTCGAGATCGGAGCCCAGAAAGGCGAGCGAATTCATCGTCGCCTGCATCGCGGCCGCATTCGTCGAGCCGAATTCCTCTTCGCGCGGCGTCATCTGGTTGATCACGCCGGCAATGGCGAGAAACAAGCCGAGAAGGGCCGGAAACGAGAGGCTTGCGAGACGGGCGATAGTCATGGGGTCATCCGGACGCCGATTGCGCTCCCGCATGATAGCTGATTTGCGCTCAGCTGCGGATCTCCAGCAGCATCGCCCCGAACCTGTACCAGCGGATCGCATAGAGGCCGATCACGCCCCGCACTTTCGGCGCGAGGCCCGGGAGCCGCGGGCTCCTGAACACCGCGAACATGTGCACGAACGGCGACGCGCCGACCGCCATCGCGCGGATGAGCCAGCGCAGGCGGCCGTAAGGGATCTCCTTGTTCAGCAGATAATTCTCGACCACGATCCGCTGGTATTTGGTCCGCAGCGCCGTCCAGGTCACGCGCGCCGGATGCGTCACGATGGCGGTGGGGACGTAGGCGAGCCGAAATCCCTTTGAATTGGCCCGATGACACCATTCGATGTCCTCCGAAACGCCGCTGCGGAATGGTCCGACCACATCGAAGACCTTGCGCGGCACGAACAGGTTGCCGGTGCCGGAGAACTTGTCGCGGTTGATGTATTTCTCGAAATTGAACGCGAACACCGCCTCGTAGGCTTCGGCGATCGTCGGTTTCGCCGGATCGGTGATTGAGGTGTCGACACGCCCGCCCGTGTAGTCCGCAGTCTGGAGCGATTTGAGGCCTTCAACCAGCCAGTTCGGATCGGCGTAGCAATCGGAATCGACGAACGCGAAGATTTCGCCGCGGGCCGCCTCGACGCCGGCGTTGCGCGCCGGGCCAGCGCCCTGAATGGGCGCCGGGACGACGTTCGCCCTGTCACCCGCAAGCTGGCGCACCGCCTCGATCCCGCATCTCGAATTGTTGTCGGCGACGATGACTTCGAAACGTTCGCACGGCAGAGTCTGGGCCATCAGACAGTTCAGACAATGGTCGAGGCTGACGAGATCGTTGTAGTGCGGAACGATCACCGAAATGTGAGGCGTACTGTCCGACATATGGCTGGAGATCCGATTCTGAATCCATCTTCGATGGTCGAAAAGTCTGTAGCCGGGGGTGTTTCGGCAGGCAAGGCTTGGATCCTGCGGCGCCAGATGCCTCAAGCTAAAGTAATGGAGATGCTCGCGACAGGCTACAGCGCCCGACTCCAGACCTCCCGGAGCGCCGTCTGTTGGGTCAAAACGCCCACAAGTCTGCGGCTTTCAACAGAAATGTTCTGAAAAATACGGGTCGGCATTGCGTGGGATTTTGATATCGTGTTGATAGGTAAACGACGTCGGCGCGCCCTGTATTGCAGGCGGGAGCATCTTGAGCATGGCGGAACGACCGCTGTGCAATTCGTCGTGGTTTGAGCGTTCTGCATCAACCTGAACCGATTGAAACACGAAGAGGTGTTCGGGTTGCCTGGGTTGTGCGCGTTAGTCATAACCACGAGCGCACGTCTCGCGTGGCACGTTCTTCTGGAATTGAAGGCCCGCGGCTATTTCATCGTCGTGGCGGGCGACGGCGAAGCCGGCCTGCTGAGGATATCGCGACTGTGCGATCGCTTCGTCAAATGCGGCCTCGACGCCGACGAAGCGCATCTGGGCGACGCCTCGTCCGTCATCCGTGGCCTCATTGCGGAATATCCCGGTTGCATCGTGATCGCGGCAGATCTGCGCGGCGCCCTTCTGATGGCGAACCTTGCGCCCGGAACGGCCGTATCAGCGTTTCCACGGCTCGACGCCCCGACGCTCGAGACGCTCAATAACAAATGGACCTTTGCCGAGACCTGTCGGGAGCTCGATATTCCGATCCCCGAGACCGTTCTGTTCGAGCGGAAGCCCGAGGCTGATTTCGCCTCGCTGAGTTCCGTGCTCGGCAGCCCGTTCATCGTCAAGCCGATCGGATTGCTGGGCGGCATGGGGGTCATCCGGATCGAGTCTGAGCAACAGCTCAAATCCGAAGTCATCGACAACGCCGAATATCCTGCGGCGACACTGATCGCGCAGAGTTTTGTCGAAGGCGCCGATGGCGGCGTCAGCATCCTGTCGGTGGGCGGCGTGGTGCGTCACTGCGCCGTTCATGTCTACGAGGGGGATAATGTTCGCTACTTTCAGCATTCGGGCGCGATCGCCTGCGCGCGAAAAATCGCGGATCATTTCAAGCTCGACGGCGTCGTCGAATTCGACGTCAGGTTCGCGCCGGACGGCGAAAAGTACGCCTTTCTGGAAGCGAATCCGCGCTTCTGGGGTAGCGCGCGGGCGGCGTCGTGGTGCGGTCTCGACTTCGCCGGCGCCAGCGCGGACATCGCGTCGGGCAGGGCCTCAAACGAACCCGCCGAACTGACGTCCGGCGTGTTCCCCGGCTATCTCCACACGTTGCGGATGATGCTCAAGGATCGTTCCGTCTGGACTGCGTTGAACCAAAAGCAGCGGCGCGCGTTGATCGCACGGTTCACCGATCCGTTCGTGTTGTCGACCGGTTTAATCCACCTGCGTCGCATCATCCTGACGCAGATCTTTCCGTTCCTGCATATTCACCGGGCGCGTGGCGACCAGTAGCCTCCATCTCTCGACGCTTCGGTCGCATCCGGGTTAGAGAGCTGAAATCCAATCACGCATTTTCCGGCGACCAGCGAAGGCTTCAGTCGCCCCGAAGGGTCCAGTTCATGAATCTCGGCGTAGCTGTTGCGCGGATTGTTCGCCGTTTTCGAACCGCCGGCCTCAGTGGCGTCATCGAAAGCGTGCTCGACATAACGCTGGGCCGCTGGCGCACCGACGCGTTCGATCGCGCCAATGGCGTGCAGACTGCCGGCAATAAGCCCGTCTATCTGATGCGCACGAACTCGCCCAATGTGGCGCTGGGCACGCGGTATGCGCCCATTCCCGAGAGCGAATTCAATCAGGTCTTTCGGCAATTGCCGATCGCACCGGCGGACCTGACATTCATCGACGTCGGCTCCGGCAAGGGACGAGCGTTGCTGATGGCCTCGAAGATGGGGTTTCGCCGCGTCATCGGCGTCGAATACGATGCCGACATGTGCGAGATCGCCCGCCAGAACGTCGCCAAAATGAAGGCGCCGGTGGAGGTCGTCTGCTCGGACATTGTCGACTTCACGTTTCCGGACGAAGACACGGTCGTATTTCTGTTCAACCCGTTCGTCGGCGATGTTTTCGCGAAGTTCATGACGCGCATCGAGCAGGTCGCACATCGTCGGCTGCTGATCGTCTACATTCACGCGCGCCAGAGTTCCTATATCGACGCCAGTGCGCGATTCGAACGCGTCGAGGGATTGAAGCTCGAAAACGAAACCCTCGTCTGGCGTTCACGCCCCTGAGCAGGGCTGCGCGTACCATCGACCGCGCGTGAAAAAAGCCCGCTTGCGGCGGGCTTTGTGGCGGGTCGATTCTGTCTCAGGTCCAAAAAAGCGAGGCGTTCCGTTCAGAACAGATCGGCGCTTTCGTTCGTCAGATCATCGGCCCGAACCTTGTCCGGGCCGCCGAGCCGACTACTTGATCTTGGTTTCCTTGAACTCGACGTGCTTCTTGGCGATCGGATCGTACTTCGTGAAGGTGAACTTTTCCGTCTTGGTGCGGGCGTTCTTCTTCGCGGTATAGAAAAAGCCGGTGTCGGCGGTCGACAGAAGCTTGATCTTGATGCTTGCGGCCTTGGCCATCTTCGAATTCCTACGTGGTCCGACGAGCGGAGAAATAGACGATCAGGGCTGGAAACCACCCCTGAATTGCCGCGCACCTTACGGATCGGCCGCCGGAAGTCAAGCAATCCGGGCCGGTCAGAGCTCCTCGCGCACCCACTTCCGATGCCGCTCGCGGAACAGCGGCGTCGGCAGGTGATGGCCCATGCCGGCGGCCAGCCGCTTCTCCAGTTCGCGCAGCACCACCAGCGTGATCAGCGGCAGGTCGAGTTGCATGGCCTCCTGCAGCGGCACCCGGACGAGTTCGACCAGTTCGGAGTCCGGGCCGATGACGTTCTCGGCCTGATCGACGATGGCGCTCGTCTCCATCACCAGAAAGCAGGCGTCGAACCGGCGGGCGCGGCCGGGCGGGGTGATGGCGCGCGCCACGAACGAGACCGATTCGAGATCGGGGTAGACCCCCCGCGCGGCGAAATCGGTCCAGGCGCCGGCCGGCGGATCGGCGGGCGCGCCATATTCCTTCGTGCCGAGCAGCAGGCCGGTTTCCTCGAATGTCTCGCGGATCGCCGCTAGCGCCAGCGCCCGCGCCATGTCGGGCACGCGCGAACCACGAAGCTTGTTCATTTTGTCGGCGACGGGCTCGGGCAGGGCTCCGGCGACGCTCATGCGGCGGTCGCCGGGCTCGATTCGCCCGCCCGGAAATACGAACTTGCCCGGCATGAATTTCACCGCCGGATTGCGCCGCCCCATCAGGACGGTCGGCTCCGGTCCGGTGCGGTCGAGCAGCATGAGCGTCGCGGCCGGGCGGGGGCGCAAGAAGCCTGCGACCTTGATCGGCGGCTCCCGCTCTCTCAGGAGTCGGACATGCTCGTGCTCATGCTCGGCCGGCTGTTGTGTCGTGCTTGCTGGCCGCGCCATCGCTACCCCCGAACCCGTGCATCCGCAGCGCCCACTGATAGCCGATCAGCGCGCCTTTGAAACGGGGAAGCAGCAGCAGGCACATCACAAGCACCATGATCGGCCACACGACCGCATGGATCCAGATCGGGATCGTATCGTTCCAC
>CANJEY010000319.1 GCA_947472615.1 Beijerinckiaceae bacterium | reverse complement strand
AATACAACAGGAGTTCGGCCTGCAACGCAGGTTGCGCCGGTTTGGCGGCGGTCAGTGGTATTTCGTCTGCCCAAAGACAAATCGCATCGCTTCGATTCTTTGGCTGCCACCCGGCGCTACATCCTTCGCCAGTCGACAGGCATGGGGGCGGCAGGTGGCATACAGCAGCCAGTTCCAGACGCCGAAAGACCGCGCCTTATCAACGGCTCAAAACATTCGCGTTCAGCTTGGCGGCCCGGATAGCTTCGGCATGATGCAACCGTTCCCGGACAAGCCCAAGTGGATGCGTTGGGCGACATATGAGAGGAAAGTCAGGCAGTACGTGGCCTATCGAACAGCATCAATGGCCGGGTTGGAGCGGTTCATCGAACGCTTGGAGAGCCGTAGTTAGCCAGCAGGTTTCGATTCAGGGGACATTAAAAGCCAGAGCGGCCGTTGCCGCCGACCGCTAGCGCCCGGCATCGCTCATAAGGGCTAGCGGTGGCCGTGGCGCTTCAGGCGACCTTGCTGACAGTCGGCTTGAAGGCGGCCAGGCGCGACGTGGATCCGCAGCCGGATTGATTCCGGATTCGCAATGGGGGTGCTCGTGACGTTACCAGCGCGGATAATCCCGAAGCTGGAGCGGACAGGGTGGCGCAGACCGACAGACAGTGAATTCGATAGCGACTTTCAATCCAGCTCCGTTAGCTATGTGCTAGCTAGGTCGAACTCGAACGAGGCTCTGATCTGCATAACCTATTGATTTTATTGGCGCGCCCGACACGATTCGAACGTGTGACCTTTGCCTTCGGAGGGCAACGCTCTATCCAGCTGAGCTACGGGCGCCTGTGCCTTGCGGCGGGCGGATGTGATCCGCCCGCTGTTTCTAGCCGATCCGGGCCTGCGCCGCAATCGGGCGGCGAGGCCTCGGTCAGAGCCGGTCTTCGCCCCGGCCCTGCCCCAGCGCGCGCGCCTGCGGGGTCTGCATGTAGAAATTCAGCACCTCGTAGCCGATGGCGGCGTCGTGGACGAGATTGAAGTTCTGCATCGCGTATTTGTTCAGCACCCGCTTGTTCATCGCCAATGCGTAGGCGTTGCGCTTGAGCAGGCGGTCGGCGATTTCCTGCGTCTTGGCGTCGAGCTGGTCAGCTGGCACCGCGTAATTAACGACGCCGATCTCCTGCAACTCCTTGGCGGTGAACTGGCGCGCCAGCAGCAGATATTCCTTGGCGATATTGAACGGCATCTTCAGCGGCGCGAACACCGAACCGCCGTCGCCGGTCACCATGCAGGTCTCGGCGGAGCCGCGCACCTGCCCGTCGATCACCACCTCGCCGCATCCCATGTGATGATCGGCGATGATCACGTCTTCACGGGCGATGACGAAATCGCAACCCATGATCAGGCTCGCCCCGAAGCCCACCGCATGGCCATTCACCTTCGCGATGATCGGCTTCTCGATCGTGCACATGGTTTCCAGCGCGCGCGTGCAGCCCATGGTGATGTCCCAGTCGTTGCCGGGATTGCCATGATGGCCATAGGTTGAGGGCGGTATGGTGAAGACGTCGTCCTTGCCGGTGAGGATGATGACGCGCACGTCGCGATTGTCGCGCAATTCGGTGAGCGCCCGGGCGATTTGCGCGCCGCGATGCGCGCCGCGGCCGTCGCGCAGCCGGTTTTCGATGCGCAGCATCTGGACGGTGGCGATCTGGTTTTCAATTGAGATATCGAGCAGGGTGTAGCCGGCGTTCGGGTCAGACATTTTTTTCCTCCGTTGAAAGCGAAACCGCCCGCCGGTTGGCGGGCGGGGCGGTGTGGAAGCGGGATTACTTTTCGGACAGCAGCGAGCCGAAGCGCTTGCGCACCTCGACGGGGGTGTCGGCCGCCTTCTGGATGAGCGCCTGCACGGCAGCGCCGTCGATCGGGCTCGGGATGATGCCGGCCTTGCGCAGTTCGGTCTGGAAGACCTCGCTCGTCGCCATCGCCATGAACGCGTCGCGCAGCGTCTTCGCCCGTTCCGGCGGAAGATCGGGCGGGGCCACGAAGGGCGCGGCCATGAAGAACGGCAATTGGGCGAATTCGAGCAGCGCCCGATCCTCCGCATTGGTGACGAGTTCCAGCGCGTCCGGAACGTCCGGCCATTCCTTCAGCCGTTCGCGTAACCCGAAAGCCATCAGCGGACGCAGCTTCTTCTCGGCCCACAATTGCGGACGGCCGACGAGGATCGCGCTGATCGACAGCATCTGCCCGTCGACCTCGCCGCGCTCCATGGCGAGCCAGATTTCAGCCGCGCCCGGGAAGCCGCGCACGAGCTCGATATTCATCTTAAGCACGTCGCGGGCGATCAGCGCGAAGGTGATGTTGGTGGAGCCGGCGCGCGTTCCGCCGAGATAGAGCTGCTTGTTGGACGGATTCACGTCCTTCCAGCTCTTCGCCCAGCTCGAATCGTTGATGGTCATCAGATAGCCGTCGTCCTTGTAGGACGTGAGGCTGCCCAGCCACGTGAGCTTCAGCGGATCCCAGGTCACGTTCGGATCGCCCAGCAGCGCCAGTTGCGGCAGCGCCTGACTCATCACCACGATCGCGGTGCCGTCGCGCTCCATCGTGGTGGCCAGACGATTGCCGACAATGTTGCCGGCGGAATCCGGCTGGTTCTGCACCACCACATAGGGTTTGCCGGGAATGAAATCGCCGATGTAGCGCGCCACGGTGCGCCCCGCCGCGTCGTAATAGCCGCCGGTCGACGAGCCGACGATGACCTTCAGGGTCTTGCCGGCGTAAAAGGGCTGCGCCGGTTGTTGCGCGTGGGCCGTCGCGCCCATGCCGACGCACGCCAGCGCCAGCGTCGACAGTAATTTTCGAATCTGCAATCGATCCTCCCGGAATGTGTTCTGTGAACACTTTCCGGGAGCTTGGGCGTTCCGTCAATCGGCGCGAATGCCGCGCCGCCTTCTGGTCAGGCGCGTTCGTATTCGATGAAGTCCATCATGCCAGCCGCCATGTGGTACAAGTGATGGCAGTGGAACGCCCATTTGCCCGGATTGTCGGCGTCGAACGCGAAGGCGACCTCCGCCATGTGCGGCACGATCACGGTGTCGCGCATGGCGCCCGCAATTCGCTTCCCGTTGATCGACACGATCTGGAAATGATGGCCGTGCAGATGCATCGGGTGTGTCATCATCGACATGTTGCGCATCGTCACTTCGACGCGCTCGCCAGACCGCACGCGCAAGGGCTTTGATGCTTCGAGGCTCCAGTCGTAGCCGTGCATGCCGCCGGAGAGCGTTACCGCAAGCCGGCGGTCGGGCGTTCGTGTTGCAAGCGGGCGAACGGCTTTCAGGCCCGGTTCGAGATCGAGCCCCACGAGCGGCCCCTTGGCGCGGCCCGTCGCGGCAATCTTCTCAATGCGCGCACCGGCCGTCGCCAGGATGATCCCGGTGCGTTCGAGCCCGCCTTCGCGCAGAGCCAGCAGCGGGAAAGCGCCACCCTCCGGCGGGATGTCGAACATGATGTCGAGCCGCTGACCCATCGCGACCGGAAAACGCCTGCCCTTGATGGGTTGAACGTCTTGACCATCGACGGCGATCAGCCTCCCGTCGAGACCGCCCGTATCGATCGTGAAGGCTGTCGCGGTCGCGCCGTTGATCAGGCGTAGACGAATGCGCCCACCATTTTCCACGCGGGTGGTCTGCGGGTCGCCGAGCGTGCGATCGTTCGCCAGATAGGCGTCGAACTCGATGTCGTTCACGTCCTGTGCTGCCCCACCGCTGCCGTGCGACATATGCCCCATGCCGCCGTGCATGCCGCCCGAGGCGCCGCTGGTCAGTCGCGCCAGCAATGCGGTCGCGGGCGTGAACGAGAAGTCGTGTAGCAGCACCACGACCTCCTGTACGTCAGCGGCGCGATCTTCCGCTGTGCGAACGATGAGCGGCGCCGCCAGCAGGTTCTGCTCCTGCAGCGTATGCGCATGCATCCAGTGCGTGCCGCCGCCGCGCAGCGGAAACGAATAGCGCCGCGTCTCGCCCTGCCGCATCAGCGGCGCCGGTTCGCTCGGAACGCCGTCGAGTTCTGGCGGCGGCGTCAGGCCGTGCCAGTGAACAAGCGTTTCCTCGCCGGTTCTGTTCGTGAGCGCGACATCGAACGGCTTGCTGGCGTCGAGTTCGAGGCCGGACGTGTGGCCCGGTCCTTCGAGGCCGAAGACGCGCGCAGATTTTCCGTTGACGTCGAGATAGCGCGATACGGCGTCGAGTTGCGTGGGCGCGCTCTGGTCCTGTGCAAACGCAGCGGGACGCAGGGCGAAAGGCGCGGCGGCGAGCGCCGCCTTGAGGAAGGTTCGACGATGCATGATCTGGAGTCCTGATGATGAGTGATCGGCATGCGACGCTTTCCAGCGCCGCTCTTGCGGTCAGATCATCAGCCGGGGCGGACCGTGTCGCGGCTTCTCGCGCTGGCCCGGGCGCGCCGGATCATTGTTGCCGACATGATGTTCGATGATCCAAAAGCGGCTTGCGACGGCAACAAGCCCCGCCGGAGCCGTCACCGAACAAAGTCCGCAGCTCATGCTGCAATCGGGAACCGGCTGGCGTGTCGGCGATGCGGGCTGTGCGTGATGATGACCATCGACAAGGTCCTGATGATGCATCTGGGCATGCGGGGATGCGTGCATCTCCGCCATCGCGGCGGCGGCTTCCCGGCGCGGCGCTTCGCATCCCATCGCGCCTTGCGCAACGGGCGCACTGACGAAGATCAGATTCATCAGGAGGATCAGAATTCGGCGCATGCTGGTCACCGCAGTTCGATCGAACCGACTTTCACCCTATCACGGCCCGCCGCCATGACACAGATCAGGTGCTGATGACGCCAGCCGCCTTACACGTCCAGATTGGCGACGTTCAGCGCATTGTCCTGAATGAACTCGCGGCGTGGCTCGACCACGTCGCCCATCAGCTTGACGAAGATGTCGTCGGCGTTGTCGATCTCGCGCACCTTCACCTGCAGCAGCGAACGCACGTTGCGATCGAGGGTCGTCTCCCACAATTGCTCGGGATTCATTTCGCCGAGGCCTTTGTAGCGCTGCATCTGGGTGATGCCCTTCTGGCCGGCAGCCATGACTGTCTCCACCAGCGCATTGGGGCCGGCGACCTGCGTCTGGTCGCCCTTGCGCAGGAACAGCGCCGGCGTCGCATAGGTTTCCTGCAGATTGGCGGATTGCTCGTCGAGGCGGCGCGCCTCGGCCGAGGCGAGCAGACCCGCGTCGAGCACGTTCGCCTGCCGCACGCCGCGCACCTCGCGGGTGAACACGAAACCGTT